>NZ_JBEYUZ010000035.1:0-41649 GCF_040643755.1 Streptomyces sp. NPDC047079 | reverse complement strand
CACACCCCCCCCTCGCGGTGGTTTTGCTTTTCCCCACTCCCTAAACCCCATTCTCTAAAAACCAACCCCCCCCCCCCCCCCCCCGGCCCGCCCCCCCCCCCCCCCCCCCCCCCCCACGTCCACACCGGGCGGCAAGTACGATGTCACCGCTACAGTGCCAGGGGAAGGCGCGAGTTACCAGTGGACGCGGTACGCGCCGTAGCGCCGATCCGCAAAGAACCTGCGCACGATTTTCTTAACCATATCCTTTCCCTCCTTTCTGAGGCATAGTTTCCACTTCCCCTCACGCCCTCTGAGTAATCGGAAAATACCACTAACGAGTGAAAGCGGACCCGCTGAACCTTCTCCAGCCCCCTACCAGGGGCTTCACTTGCCTGTCACACCCACTGGCCTACCGGGCGCAGCAAGTTGGAGCTCACAGTCGAGGGGTGGACGAACCGAAGCTCAGGAGTTGTCACCAGCGGGACCTGGTGAACGTGAATAGTCGAAGCAGCCTGGTTGTCACTTGTCACAACTGAGGTCTTCGCTTCGGGATGACGGTGGATCAGGGCGCGGGTGTATGCCTGTAGCCGTGCGGCGCAGTCAGGTTGAGCGGGAGCCGTCTCCGGTGTGATGATCATCTGTCTGGTCGGATCTTTGGAGGGGCGTCGAAGAGCTGATGCTCGAGCGCGGTATCGAGGTCAGCTACGAGACGGTCCATCAGTGGACGCGCCGGCCGTGAGTCCCCGGGGGAGCGCCCGGGCCGTCCGCGGCAGCTCCTGTGGGAGGCCCGTCATCCGGTCATTTCCGCCAAGGGAGTCCCGGCCGCCTCCCACCGTGAGGCGCCGGCCGCGGCCCTCACCGTGGGGCGTCGGCCGCGGCCCTCACCGTGGGGCGTCGGCCGCGGCCCTCGCCGTGGGGCGCCGACGGCCAACCTTACGGGGGGAGTTCAGCACGCGTCCCGCATCAGCTCGGCAAGGTCGTGGTCGAGGTCCACCTGAAGGTGCTCGAGACCGATCGGCACCAGCTCCGTGGTCCGCCGCAGGAAGCGCCGGACCTCCTCCGAGTGGACGTGCACCACGGCGGTGCCCTCCGGCGCGTGGAACTCCAGGACGGTGCGGTCGTAGCCGTAGGGTCGCACACGCACGTCGCCGTGTCCCTCGGGGCCCTCCAGGCCGGCCGTGAGGAGTTCGCGGGCGAAGGTCCAGCAGACCTCTACGCCCTCCAGGGTGGCGGGGGCGGGGAAGGTCATGCGGACGGCGAACGGGTCGCGCCGGTCGTAGTGGAGCACGGACGGAATGCTCGGCATCCGCGGCGCGGCGGCGACGAGACGGGCCTCCACGGGCTGCTCGATGACGGTGGACAACGCCTTGCTCCCTTGTGACGGCTGGATGGACTTCGGGCGGATGGGGCCGGGCACTTGAAGAGACGATGGAATCGGCCGATCCGTGCACATGAAGGGAGAGTGACCTCTGTCACCGAGACCATGCCCCTGAGGCGGATGATGCTGATCGCTTTCCGTCCCGCGGTCTTCCAGGACATCGGAGAGGACACCGGGCGCCCAGGCATGGTTCCCGTGCGGGGCCCTGGACGGCACCGGGGGAGTGGGCTAACTTCGCGCGCCATGACGGGCATGGGGAACAGGGGACGTACGGGCCGGACGGTGGCCGCGGGAGTGTGCGCGGCGGCGCTCACCGCCCTGTGGGCGGCACCCGCGCAGGCGCACGAGACGCAGCGGCCGGCACCGCACTGGCAGCTCAAGGACACCGGCACGGACGTCCGCTTCCGCGGACTGTCGGCGGTCAGCCGGGACACCGCCTGGCTCGCCGGATCCAAGGGCACCGTGCTGCGCACCACGGACGGCGGCGCGCACTGGCAGGACGTCTCCCCGCCCGGCGGCGCGGATCTGGAGTTCCGTGACGTGGAGGCGTTCGACGCGCGGCACGCGGTGGTCCTGGCCGTCGGTGAGGGCGAGGCATCCCGTCTGCTGCGCACGGACGACGGCGGGCGGACCTGGGCCGAGGCGTTCCGCAACACCGACGCCAAGGCCTTCTACGACTGCCTCACCTTCTTCGACCGGCGCCACGGCCTCGCCGTGAGCGACCCGGTCGACGGTACCTTCCGCCTCCTGTCCACCCGCGACGGCGGCCGCTCCTGGACGGTCCTGCCCGGCGCCGGCATGCCCGCCGCCCAGGACGGCGAGGCCGGCTTCGCGGCCGGCGGCCAGTGCCTGGTCTCCTCGGGGCCGCGCGATGTGTGGCTCGCCACGGGCGGCGGCGCGCACGCGCGCGTGATGCACTCAGCGGACCGGGGGGCGACCTGGGCGGCCGCCGACACACCGGTGCCGGCGGGCGATCCGGCACGCGGTGTCTTCGCGCTCGCCTTCGGCGACCGCACGCACGGCCTGGCGGTCGGCGGCGACTACCGCGCGGACCAGCCGTCACCGCGCTCCGCCGCGGTGAGCCGCGACGGCGGCCGCACCTGGACGCCCGCCGCAGAGCCTCCGCCCGCCTACCGCTCCGGTGTGACATGGCTCCCCCACAGCCGCACGGCCGCGCTCGCCGTCGGCCCGACCGGCACCGACCTCACCATGGACGGCGGCCGCACCTGGAGGACCGTCGACACGGGTTCGTACGACACCGTGAACTGCGCCCCGGACGCGAGCTGCTGGGCCTCGGGCGAGAAGGGGCGGGCGGCCCGTCTGGAGCCCTGACGGTGACCATGGGGAAAAGGGGTACCCGGGTGTGATCCACACCGAGAGGAAGGACCGGTCATGCCACGCGGCTCCAGCCCCAAGCGGGAACGTCAGTACGAGCACATCAAGGACAGCGCGCTCGACCGGGGGGAGAGCCCGGGGCGCGCCAAGGAGATCGCGGCCCGCACCGTGAACAAGGAGCGCGCCCGCTCCGGCGAGTCCAAGACCGCGAGCCGAACGTCCACCCAGGACATGTCGTCCGGCAGGCGGGGCGGGCAGCGCTCGGGCCGGGGCTCCCAGGGACCGACGTACGACCAGCTGTACGAGGAGGCCAAGCGGCGCAACATCCGGGGCCGTTCGGACATGAACAAGAGCGAGCTACAGCGCGCCCTGGGCAAGTGACACGTGCCGTGGCGCCGTACGCTCGGCACCGCCATGACGATCGTACGCATTCCCGCGGGCTGGCCCGTCACCGAGGAAGAAGCCCGTGCCGCGCAGGACGAGTTGCGCGGGCGGGTGGTCCTGGACGAGCCGGGACCGCCGCCCGCGACCGGCCGGGTGACCGGGGTCGACGTCGCCTACGACGACGAGCGCGGCGTGGTCGCGGCGGCGGCCGTCGTGCTGGACGCGGCCACGCTCGCCGTGGTCGCCGAGGCCATCGCCGTCGGCGAGGTCTCCTTCCCGTACGTGCCGGGCCTGCTCGCCTTCCGGGAGGTGCCCACCGTGCTGGCCGCCCTGGAGGCCCTCGACCGCGACCCCGGGCTGGTCGTGTGCGACGGCTACGGCCTCGCCCACCCGCGCCGCTTCGGCCTGGCGAGTCACCTCGGCGTGCTCACCGGCCTGCCGACGATCGGCGTGGCCAAGAACCCCTTCGCCTTCACATACGAGGAGCCGGGCGCGTCGCGCGGCAGCACGAGCCCGCTCCTCGCCGGCACGGACGAGGTCGGCCGGGCCGTGCGCACCCAGGCGGGCGTCAAGCCGGTGTTCGTCTCGGTGGGACACCGTGTCCGCCTCGACAACGCCTGCGCCCACACCCTCGCGCTCGCACCCGAGTACCGCCTCCCCGAGACCACCCGGCGCGCGGACGCGCTGTGCCGCCGCGCCCTGAGGGAGACGGTGGACCGAACGGGGGCGGGCCCCACGGGTGGCCGAGCGGCCACGGGCCCTACCGTCGCGCCGCCACCCGGAAGCCGATGCCCGCCGTGCGGAGGCGCTCGATGAGGGCGTTGCCCATCGCCTCGGCGGTCGTCACCTGGCCGGACGTGTGCGGCAGGTCGTCGAAGGCGAGGGACAGGGCCGACTCGGCGAACATCTTCGCCGTCTCGTCGTAGCCCGGGTCACCGCCCGCGACCTCCGTGAACACGCGCTGCCCGCCGCCCTCGCCCACGAAACGCACCGTGAACCAGCTTCTGGCGCGCTTCTCGGGGTCCGGCCCGTCCCCGGGCCTGAGCCGGTCCGCCAGCCACCGTCGTGCGGGCGGCAGCTGTGCGGCCGTGAACAGCGCGCCCGCGGCTGCCACCCCGCCAACGGCGAAGGGCAGGGTCTCGACGGCCGCGTAGTGCCGGTAGCGGAAGTCGGGCCCGTACCGCTCCAGCACCCGCGCCGACCGGCGCACCACCTGGGCGTCGATGGTGGGCAGCGGCAGCACCCACGCGCCGACCTCCTTCGCGAACCGCGGAGCGCCGAGAGGAGCCCGGGCCCGCCGCTCCAGCAGGCGGGGCTCGTGCCGTCCGCGGTCCCGGGCCGCCGCCAGCAGCTGCGGCCCGCGCGCCATCTGGCCGAGCGCCGAGGCGAAGGTGCCGCCCGAGAACATCGCCTCAGCGCGGACGTAGCCGTCGACTCTGAGCGGCACCCCCTCGGGGAGCTGCTGCACGGTGAAGTACACCCCCAGGTCGTGCGGAACGGAGTCGAACCCGCACGAGTGCACGAGTCGTGCCCCCGTCTCCCGCGCGCGTACGTCGTGCCGCACATAGACGAGGTCGACGAACTCGGCCTCGCCGGAGAGGTCCAGATAGTCGGTGCCGGCGTCGGCGCAGGCGGCCACCAGGTCCTCGCCGTAGCGCAGGTAGGGCCCGACCGTGGTGGCGAGTACGCGCGCGTTGCGGGCGAGTTCACGCAGCGACTCCGGGTCCGCGACGTCCGCCCGCAGTACATCGGGCTCGGCGGGCCCGGCCAGCTGCTCCCGCAGTCGCTCCAGCTTCCCGGCGCCGCGGCCCGCCAGGGCCCAGCGCAGACCGTCGGGCGCGTGCGCGGCGAGGTACCGCGCGGTGAGCGCGCCCACGAAACCCGTCGCCCCGAACAGCACGATGTCGTACGGGCGTTCCATCTTCAGCCTGACCATGACACCTCTCCGCCCACGCGGTTGCCGGTTCTCCGCCCGCGCCGTTGTCGGTGGCTGAGGCTAGCGTGAGAGGCGAGATGTCGGACGACGAGGTGGGCGCGAGGCCGTGACCAGGTGGTTCGCCCGAGCCGCGCGTCGGCCGGGCACCGGTACGGAGGCTCTGGGCCCGTATTTGACCAAGCGCTTGCTCGGTCAGGTATTGCCCGGAGTGGAACACGTTCTTAACATCGGTGGTGTCACATCGGTGATGTCACAAGGCTGGGGGCCTGATGGCAGTGGCAAGGTCGCCGGGGCAGGGCCCCCTGGCCGGAGTGCGTGTCGTCGAACTGGCGGGCATCGGGCCCGGCCCGTTCGCCGCCATGCTCCTCGCCGACCTCGGCGCGGACGTCGTACGGGTCGAGCGGCCGAACGGCTCGGACCTCGCGATCAATGCGCGGTTCGACGTCACCAACCGCAACAAGCGTTCGGTGACCGTCGACCTCAAGGCCGAGCACGGCCCCGAGCGCGTCCTCGACCTGGTCGAACGCGCCGACGTCCTCATCGAGGGCTACCGCCCCGGCGTGGCCGAGCGCCTGGGCATCGGCCCCGAGACCTGTCACGCCCGCAACCCGAAGCTCGTCTACGGCCGGATGACCGGCTGGGGCCAGGAGGGCCCGCTGGCCCCCCGTGCCGGGCACGACATCGCGTACATCGCGGTCACCGGCACACTCGGCCTCATCGGTGCCCCGGACGCGCCGCCCGCCATCCCCGCCAACCTCGTCGGCGACTACGCGGGCGGTTCGCTCTACCTGGTCGTCGGCGTCCTGGCCGCCCTCCACCACGCCCGCGCCACGGGCACCGGACAGGTCGTGGACGCGGCCATCGTGGACGGCGCCGCGCACCTGGCCTCGATGATGCACGGCATGCTCGCGGCCGGTGGCTGGCAGGACCGCCGCGGCGTCAACCTCCTCGACGGAGGCTGCCCCTTCTACGGCACCTACGAGACGGCCGACGGCCGGTACATGGCGGTGGGTGCCCTCGAGCAGCAGTTCTATGAGGAGTTCGTGGACCTGCTGGGCCTCGGGGACCAGGCGCCGGCCCGCAAGGACGTCGCCCGCTGGGGCGAGCTGCGGGAGGCCGTCGCCGCCCGTTTCAAGATGCGCACCCGCGAGGAGTGGACCGCGGTCTTCGAAGGCTCCGACGCGTGCGTGGCCCCCGTCCTCTCACTCCGCGAGGCCCCGGCGCATCCCCACCTCGCCGCTCGCGGCACCTTCACCGACCACGGCGGCATCACCCAGCCGGCACCCGCACCCCGCTTCTCGCTCACCCATACGGCGGTACGCGGCGGACCGGCGCAGCCCGGCGCCGACACCGAGGAGGTCGCGCGCGACTGGGACGTACCCCGACTCCTGGCGGACGGCGACGGATGACGACCACACAACGCGCTCGCCGAGCCGGGCCGCCCGCGGGTCCGCCGTCGACCGCGCCGCGGCAGCGGACGAGGGACCGCCGTCGGAACGCGCGCGGCGGGTATCACTCCCTGACGGACCACCGTGGCGCCGGGGCCTTCACCGACGGCCGCATCCCGACCATCCACGACGCGACCACCGGGATCATGAAGGAGATTCCCGGTCGGTCCCCGCTCGGCCGACCCTCCCGAAAGGCTTACCAGTGAGCACCGAAGCGTATGTGTACGACGCGATCCGCACCCCCCGCGGACGCGGCAAGGCGAACGGCGCCCTGCACGGCACCAAGCCCATCGACCTGGTGGTCGGACTCATCCACGAGGTCCGGCGGCGTTTCCCGGACCTCGACCCCGCCGCCATCGACGACATCGTGCTCGGCGTCGTCGGCCCGGTCGGCGACCAGGGCTCCGACATCGCCCGCATCGCCGCGATCGCCGCGGGACTGCCCGACACGGTGGCCGGCGTCCAGGAGAACCGCTTCTGCGCCTCCGGGCTCGAAGCCGTCAACCTCGCTGCCGTGAAGGTCCGTTCGGGCTGGGAGGACCTGGTGCTCGCGGGCGGCGTCGAGTCGATGTCGCGGGTGCCGATGGCCTCGGACGGCGGCGCCTGGTTCGCCGACCCGATGACCAACATGGCCACCAACTTCGTGCCCCAGGGCATCGGCGCCGACCTCATCGCCACCATCGAGGGCTTCTCCCGGCGGGACGTCGACGAATACGCCGCGCTGTCCCAGGAGCGGGCCGCGGCCGCCTGGAAGGACGGCCGCTTCGAGAAGTCCGTGGTTCCCGTGAAGGACCGCAGCGGACTGGTCGTCCTCGACCAGGACGAGCACATGCGGCCCGGCACCACCGCCGACTCCCTCGCGAAGCTCAAGCCGTCGTTCGCGGACATCGGCGAACTGGGCGGCTTCGACGCGGTGGCGCTTCAGAAGTACCACTGGGTCGAGCAGATCGACCACGTCCACCACGCGGGCAACTCCTCCGGCATCGTCGACGGCGCGGCGCTCGTCGCCATCGGCTCCAAGGAGGTCGGCGAGCGGTACGGGCTGCGGCCGCGGGCCCGGATCGTCTCCGCGGCGGTGTCCGGCTCCGAGCCGACGATCATGCTCACCGGTCCCGCCCCCGCCACGCGCAAGGCGCTCGCAAAGGCCGGTCTGACCATCGACGACATCGACCTGGTCGAGATCAACGAGGCCTTCGCCGCCGTCGTGCTGCGCTTCGCGAAGGACATGGGCCTGTCCCTGGACAAGATCAACGTCAACGGCGGCGCCATCGCCCTGGGGCACCCGCTGGGCGCGACCGGCGCGATGATCCTCGGCACGCTGGTGGACGAGCTGGAGCGCCAGGACAAGCGGTACGGGCTGGCCACGCTGTGCGTGGGCGGCGGCATGGGCATCGCCACCGTCGTCGAGCGCGTCTGACCTTCCCAACGGATCGAACAGATCGAACGGATCTTACGGAGCATCCCTGATGAGACTTGAGCCCACCACCATCCGCTGGGAGCAGGACGACACCGGCATCGTCACCCTTGTCCTCGACGACCCCGACCAGTCCGCGAACACCATGAACCAGGCGTTCAAGGAGTCCATCGCGGCGGTCGCCGAGCGCGCCGAGGCCGAGAAGGACTCCATCCGCGGCATCATCTACACCTCCGCCAAGAAGACCTTCTTCGCGGGCGGCGACCTCAAGGACATGATCAAGGCCGGTCCCGAGGACGCCCAGCAGGTCTTCGAGACCGGTATGGCGATCAAGAACTCCCTGCGCCGTATCGAGACCCTCGGCAAGCCGGTCGTCGCCGCCATCAACGGTGCCGCCCTGGGCGGCGGATACGAGATCGCGCTCGCCTCCCACCACCGCATCGCCCTGGACGCCCCCGGCTCCAAGATCGGCCTGCCCGAGGTCACCCTCGGCCTTCTCCCCGCGGGCGGCGGCGTCACCCGCACCGTACGCCTCATGGGCATCGCCGACGCGCTGCTGAAGGTGCTGCTCCAGGGCACCCAGTACGCACCGCGGCGCGCCCTGGACAACGGCCTGGTCCACGAGGTGGCCGCCACCCAGGAAGAGATGCTGGACAAGGCCCGCGCCTTCATCGACGCCCACCCCGAGTCACAGCAGCCCTGGGACAAGCCGGGCTACAAGATCCCGGGCGGTACGCCGGCCAACCCGAAGTTCGCCGCCAATCTGCCCGCCTTCCCGGCCAATCTGAAGAAGCAGCTGAACGGCGCCCCCTACCCGGCCCCGCGCAACATCCTCGCCGCCGCCGTCGAGGGCTCCCAGGTCGACTTCGAGACCGCCCTGACCATCGAGGCGCGCTACTTCACCGAGCTGGTCACCGGCCAGACCGCGAAGAACATGATCCAGGCGTTCTTCTTCGACCTCCAGGCCGTCAACTCCGGCGCCAACCGTCCGAAGGGCATCGAGCCCCGCCAGGTCCGCAAGGTCGCCGTCCTCGGCGCCGGGATGATGGGCGCGGGCATCGCCTATTCCTGCGCCCGCGCCGGCATCGAGGTCGTGCTCAAGGACGTCTCCCTGGAAGCGGCCGTCAAGGGCAAGGGCTACTCGGGGAAGCTCTGTGCGAAGGCGGTCGCCAGGGGGCGTACGACGCAGGCGAAGGCGGACGCGCTGCTCGCCCGGATCACGCCCACCGGCGAAGCCGCCGATCTCGCCGGCTGCGACGCGGTCATCGAGGCCGTGTTCGAGGACCCCGCGCTCA
Organism: Streptomyces sp. NPDC047079; assembly: GCF_040643755.1. Taxonomy (NCBI): domain Bacteria; kingdom Bacillati; phylum Actinomycetota; class Actinomycetes; order Kitasatosporales; family Streptomycetaceae; genus Streptomyces; species Streptomyces sp. NPDC047079. The sequence goes on along the minus strand of NZ_JBEYUZ010000035.1, from coordinate 32,477 downwards.
AGCACAAGGTGTTCCAGGAGATCGAGCACATCGTCGAGCCCGACGCGCTGCTGTGCTCCAACACCTCCACCCTGCCGATCACCGCACTCGCCGAGGGCGTGGAGCGGCAGTCCGACTTCATCGGGCTGCACTTCTTCTCACCCGTGGACAAGATGCCGCTCGTCGAGATCATCAAGGGCAGGCGGACGGGGGACGAGGCGCTGGCGCGCGCCTTCGACCTGGTCCGGCAGATCAACAAGACGCCGATCGTCGTCAACGACTCGCGCGGCTTCTTCACCTCCCGGGTGATCGGCCACTTCATCAACGAGGGCGTCGCGATGGTCGGGGAGGGCATCGAACCCGCCTCCGTCGAGCAGGCGGCCGCGCAGGCCGGCTACCCGGCCAAGGTGCTGTCCCTGATGGACGAGCTGACGCTCACCCTGCCGCGCAAGATCCGGAACGAGTCGAAGCGGGCCGTGGAGGAGGCCGGCGGCACCTGGACCCCGCATCCCGCCGAGGCCGTCATCGACCGCATGGTCGACGAGTTCGGGCGCACCGGCCGCAGCGGCGGCGCCGGCTTCTACGAGTACGGCGAGGACGGCAAGCGCGGGCGGCTGTGGCCGGGCCTGCGCGAGCACTTCACCAGGCCGGGGCACACGATCCCGTTCGAGGACATGCAGGAGCGCATGCTGTTCTCCGAGGCGCTGGACACCGTCCGGCTCCTGGAGGAGGGCGTGCTCACGTCCGTCGCGGACGCCAACATCGGTTCGATCTTCGGGATCGGCTTCCCCGGCTGGACGGGCGGTGTCCTCCAGTACGTCAACGGCTACGAGGGTGGCCTGCCCGGCTTCGTGGCGCGCGCCCGGGAACTGGCCGAGCGGTACGGCGAGCGGTTCGCGCCGCCCGCGCTGCTGGTGGAGAAGGCGGAGAAGGGGGAGCGGTTCACCGACGCGCGCTGAACCACGGGAGTCCGGGCCGGGCCCGCCGGTCCGGACTCCCGGGAGCCTGGGCCGGGACCCGCCGGTCAGGACTCCCGTGGGGGCTGCCCGTCCGTGAGCCACTCCCGCAGCTCCTCCTTGAGGGAGCGCTGGAACGTGGTGAGCAGGGCCTGCACCACCAGCGGCTGCATATGCGCCGAGAGCGACTTCACCTCCGTGGAGTCGCGCTCGGCGACCGCATCGCGCAGCAGCCGCGACAGCTCGCGAGCCGCCGCACGCGAGTGCTCGATCAGGACGCCACGGGCGGCGAGCACGGTGTGAAGACCGAGGGGCACGTCGAGCAGCTCGACGCCGAGCCGCAGCAGGCCCGGGTCCACCCGGTACGCCCCCTCGTGCGGCACGGCCACGCTCATGGCCGCCAGCCGCTGAAGTTCCTCCTCGCCGAGGGGCCGCCCCGCCCGCCGCTGAAGCTCCTCCCGCGTCATCGTCTCGACCGTGTCCGGAGCCCAGGACGCCACGACCGCTCGGTGGATGGCGAGATCCCGCGCGCTGACGTCCGCCGGCAGCTGCCGCAGATGGCGCTCGATCGCGGCCAGTGTCATGCCCTGGCGCTGAAGTTCCTCGATCAGAGCCAGCCGGGCCAGGTGCGCCTGCCCGTAGCGGCCCACCCGCCGGGGGCCGATCGCCGGCGGCGGAAGCAGCCCCTTGGCGCTGTAGAAGCGGACGGTGCGGACCGTGACACCCGCACGCGCGGCCAGCTCGTCGACGGTGAGTGTCGGCTCCTCGGTCTCGGTCGTCATGTGCAACAGTATCGCTGTCCCACCACCACTGTGACACCGGAGCGGACCCACCACGCCCATGTGACGGCCGGGCGACGGCAGTATGGCGATCATGTGAGAAGTGCCGCTATGTGACGTGCGCCATCGCATACGGGGCGGCCCGCGAGGGAAAGTGGCGCCTTGGTCTGTGCCGCGTCAGCGGTGGCCCGGGCCGAGTCCCATCCGGACACCCGCGCATCACCCCTGCGCCGGGCGCACCAGAGAGTAGATCCACTCGTGAGCAAGGACGCCGTGCACACGGTTGCGGTTGCATCCCACCAGGATGCGCCCCGGACGCCCGCGGACGCGGGCGACGCCGGTTACAGCAAGGACCTCAAGGCCCGCCATGTCAACATGATCGCCATCGGTGGAGCGATCGGCACCGGTCTCTTCCTCGGGGCCGGCGGCCGGCTGCACAACGCGGGGCCCGCCCTCGCGCTGGCCTACCTGGTGTGCGGTGTCTTCGCCTTCTTCGTCGTCCGTGCCCTCGGCGAGCTGGTGCTGTACCGGCCGTCGTCCGGGTCCTTCGTGTCGTACGCGCGCGAGTTCCTCGGCGAGAAGGGCGCCTACGTCGCCGGCTGGATGTACTTCCTCAACTGGTCGACGACCGGCATCGCCGACATCACCGCCATCGCGCTGTACACCCACTACTGGAGCTTCTTCACCCCCATCCCGCAGTGGGTGCTCGCCCTGATCGCCCTCGCGGTCGTCCTGGCCGTGAACCTGATCTCGGTGAAGATCTTCGGCGAGATGGAGTTCTGGTTCGCGATCATCAAGGTCGCCACGCTGGTGAGCTTCATGATCGTCGGCATCTTCCTGCTGGCCACGCAGCACCGGGTCGGGGGTGAGAAGCCGGGTCTGAGCGTGATCGCCGACCACGGCGGCGTCTTCCCGCACGGGCTCATGCCCGTCGTCCTGGTGATGCAGGGCGTGATCTTCGCCTACGCGGCGCTCGAGCTGGTCGGTGTGGCCGCGGGCGAGACCGCCGAGCCGGAGAAGGTCGTCCCGCGCGCGGTGAACTCGATCATGTGGCGGGTCGGTCTCTTCTACGTCGGTTCGGTGGTCCTGCTCGCGCTGCTGCTGCCGGGCTCGGTGTACTCCGCGGACCAGAGCCCCTTCGTCACCGTACTGTCGAAGATCGGCGTCCAGGGTGCGGGCGACGTGATGAACCTGGTCGTCCTGACCGCCGCGATGTCCTCACTGAACTCCGGCCTCTACTCCACCGGCCGCATCCTGCGCTCCATGGCCATGGCGGGTTCGGCGCCCAGGTTCACGGCGCGGATGAACCGCAGCCAGGTCCCGTACGGCGGCATCCTGCTCACCTGCGCGGTCTGCGTGCTCGGCGTCGTCCTGAACTACCTCATGCCGAGCCAGGCCTTCGAGATCGTGCTGAACGTGGCGTCCCTCGGCATCATCAGCACCTGGGTGATCATCATGATCTGCCACCTGATCTTCGTGCGCCGCGCGAAGGCGGGGCTGGTCACCCGGCCGTCCTTCCGGCTGCCCGGCAGCCCCGTCACGGAGATTGCGACGGTGGCCTTCCTGCTGGCCGTACTCGGCCTGATGTGGAACGACCCCGAGGTCGGCCGCAAGACGCTGCTCCTCATCCCGGTGATCGCCGCGCTGCTCGTGGGCGGCTGGTTCGCGCTGCGCCGCAGGATCGCGACGGCCGCGGACCAGGAGCTGACCGACCTGAGGAAGTAGCCGCCGGGGCCACACGGGGCCGCATCTCCCACGCGGCCCCGTCGGGGGCTCCGCGCCGGACGCCGGCCCCGGGGCACCCGCCCCGGGGCCATGGCACATCCGCGACTCAGCGCCGGTGCGCGTCGTTCGTCGCCGCGATCTTCTTCCACGACCTCGGCTGGACGGGGGCGGCCGACGTCCTCGCGATGGCCGCGGTCCGCGCCGCGGGCGCCGCGGGCTTCGACGGCTGGAACAACCAGGTGTCGAAGAGCGAGGCCAGCGGCTTGCCGGACACCTTCTCCGCGTAGGCCTGGAAGTCGGAGACCGACGCGTTGCCGTACGAGTGCTCCCTCGGCCAGCCCTTCAGGATGGCGAAGAACGCGTCGTCCCCGACCTCGTTGCGCAGGGCCTGGACGGCCAGCGCGCCACGGTCGTAGACCGCGATGTCGAACTGGTTCTCCGGGCCCGGGTCACCGGGCCTGACCGTCCAGAAGGCGTCGTCGGCCGGGTGCGAGGCGTACACGTAGTCCGCCAGTTCCTGCGCCGTGCCCTCGCCCTCGTGCTCCGACCACAGCCACTGCGCGTAGCGCGCGAAGCCCTCGTTGATCCAGATGTCCTTCCAGCCCTTGAGCGACACGTCGTCGCCGTACCACTGGTGCGCCAGCTCGTGCACGACGACGGATGTGTTCGAGCCGTTCGCGAACTGCTTCGGGCTGTAGTAGACACGGGTCTGCGTCTCCAGCGCGTAGCCCGTGGTGGTGTTCGGCACGTACCCGCCGACCGAGTCGAACGGGTACGGCCCGAAGTAGCCGGTCAGCCAGTCGACGATCTCGCCGGTCCGCTCCAGGCTCGCCCGCGCCGCCCCGTCGTTGTCGCCGAGATCCTTGCTGTACGCGTTGACGACCGGGACGCCGGCCGACGTCTTCCCGGTGGTGATGTCGAACCTGCCGATCGCGAGCGTGGCCAGATAGGTCGCCTGCGGCTTGCTGGACCTCCAGTTGTAGCGCGTCCAGCCGAGCTGCGAACTCGTCGACCGCAGCGTGCCGTTGGAGATCGCCTGGGTGCCGTCCGGCACGGCCACCGACACGTCGTACGTCGCTTTGTCCAGCGGGTGGTCGTTGCTCGGGAACCACCACCACGCCGCCTCGGGCTCGTCGGCCGCGACCGCGCCGTCCGGGGTGCGGTGCCAGGTGGTGAAGCCGTACGCGCTCTTCGTGGACGGAACCCCGCTGTAGCGGACCACGACCGTGACCGGTGTGCCCTTCGGCAGCGGGGCGGCCGGGGTGACCACCAGTTCGTGCTGCCCGGAGGTGGCGAAGGCCGCCTTCGCGCCGTTCACCCGCACCTCGCTGACGTCGAGCAGGAAGTCCAGGTCGAACCGGGACAGGTCCTGCGTCGTCCGTGCGAGGATCGTCGCCGTGCCCTCCAGCCGGTCCGACTGCGGCTGGTACCTCAGCCGCAGGTCGTAGTGCGAGACGTCGTATCCGCCGTTGCCGTAGTACGGGTAATAGGGGTCGCCGATCCCCGGAGCGCCGAGCTTGTAGTCGGCCGCCGAAGCCGGGATCGCCAGCAACAGGGAGGCCGCCGCGAGTGCGCCCGGTGCGATGAGTCTGCGGTGCACGAGAGCTCCAAGTCGTAGGGACACAGGATCTGTTCGGAGCCTATTCACCCCCTGGGCCCCCGATCATGTCCATGGCACCGTCCGTCACACGATCGCCATCCGGCCGACATGAGCGAAGCCGTCCCACGGTGCGTTCCCGGCCATTGCGCACCACCCAGCCCTCTTCCCGTCAGCTGCCCTCTTCTGAAGGGGAGTTGACCCCTGTAGCGTCTTCGCGCATGCCGATACGCACGCGCTTCACGATCTGGAGACCGTTCGCGACGGCGGCCACGGCCGCCCTGCTGGCCGCCTTCCTCACCCCGGCGGCCGCCCACGGCACCCCCCGGGAGAGCCGGCCCGTGTACTCGTACGACGACGCCATCCGCGAGGCCGTCTGGGTGGACACCGGCCTCGACGGCGACGGCGACGGGAAGAGCGACCGGGTCGCCGCCGACATCGTCCGCCCGCGTGAACCCGCCGCGCAGGGCCGCAGAATCCCCGTGATCATGGACGCCAGCCCGTACTACTCCTGCTGCGGGCGCGGTAACGAGAGCCAGACGAAGACCTACGACGCAAGCGGCCGAGTCGTCCGGATGCCGCTCTTCTACGACAACTACTTCGTCCCCCGGGGCTACGCCTTCGTCGGCGTCGACCTGGCCGGAACCAATCGCTCCGACGGCTGTGTGGACGTCGGCGGGCGCTTGGACATCCAGTCGGCGAAGGCCGTCGTCGACTGGCTGAACGGCCGGGCCAAGGGCTACACCACCCGCACCGGGAACACACGCGCCAGGGCCACCTGGACCAACGGACGGACCGGCATGATCGGCAAGAGCTGGGACGGCACCATCGCCAACGGCGTCGCCGCCACCGGCGTCAAAGGCCTGAAGACCATCGTGCCGATCAGCGCCATCTCCTCCTGGTACGACTACTACTTCGCCAAGGGCGCGCCCCTGTACGACTCGGGCCCCGACTGGCTGTCCCAGTACGTCGAGAGCCCGGACGCCCGCACCAGATGCGCCGCCGTGCAGCACCAGCTCGTCGACGGGGCGCCCCGCACCGGCGACTGGACGCCGCTGTGGACCGAACGAGACTACGTGAAGGACGCCGGCAAGGTCCGCGCCAGCGTCTTCCTCGTGCACGGCATGCAGGACCTCAATGTCCGCACCAAGCACTTCGGCCAGTGGTGGAACGCGCTCGCCAAGAACGGCGTGCAGCGCAAGATCTGGCTCTCGGGCACCGGCCACGTCGACCCCTTCGACTTCCGGCGCGCCGCATGGGTGGACACACTGCACCGCTGGTTCGACCACGAACTCCTCGGCTACGACAACGGCATCGACCGCGAACCCATGGCCGACATCGAGCGCCACCCCGACCAGTGGGTCACATCCACGCTCTGGCCGCCCCGAGGCACGGTGACGACGACGCTGCACCCGGCTCCCGGCACCCGGACCGGCGTGGGCACTCTCGGGCTGCGTACCGGCACGGGCAGCGAGTCCTTCACCGACGACCCCCGGCTGAGCGAGACCGACTGGGCGGCGCACGCCGACGAGTCCACCGCGAGCAAGGCCGGATTCATCACCCCGCCCCTGTCGCGGGACCTGCGGGTGTCCGGCTCCTCCACGGTGACCCTCACCGTCACCCCGTCCACCTCCACGGCCCATCTCTCCGCCGTGCTGGCCGACCTCGGCCCCGACACCATCCGCGACTACGCGGGCTCCGGCGAGGGCATCACCACGCTCACCGACCGCAGCTGCTGGGGCGCGAGCACGGCCGGTGACAGCGCCTGCTTCAAGGTCACCCAGGCCAGGAAGACCGACGTCGCCTCCACCGTGTTCAGCCGCGGCTGGGCCGACCTCGGCACCTATGCCTCGGACCGCAAGGGCGTCCCCCTCACCCCGGGCACGCCGTACACGATCACCCTCGACCTTGCCGCGAGCGACCACGTCCTCCCCGAGGGCCACCGGCTCGCGCTCATCGTCGCGGGCACCGACAAGGACCTCATCGACCCTCCGCCGAGCACCCCCACCCTGACCGTCGACCTGTCCCGCACGGCCGCCCATGTGCCGCTCGTGGGAGGGCCGGCCGCGTTCGCGCACGCCCTCGCCGGCTCCCCGGCCGCCGCACCGGCGGCGACCACGCCCGACGGTGCGCGGGCCCCGCACACCGTCCGGCGCGTGCCGGGGGAGGGCCGGTGACGGCACCGCCTCCGCCGTCCTGACCGGGCGCGGGGCGGCCGGGCCCGACGGCCCGGCCGCCCCCGCTCGCCGACCGAACCCGCCTGCCGCGCTCACCTCACTGTCCGTGGCAGGCACTGCCGTGCTCGTCGGGGTCGGTGCTCTCTCGTTAGGATCGGCGGTCTGATGACTGCCACCCTCGTCGCCAAGGACCTCGCCGCCGGCCACGGCGACCGCTCCCTGTTCTCCGGGCTCGACCTCGTCGTCGCGCCCGGTGATGTGATCGGTCTCGTCGGTGCCAACGGCGCCGGAAAGTCCACCCTGCTGCGGATGCTCGCCGGACTGCTCAGCCCCGAGCGGGGCGAGCTGCGCCTGTCCCCGCCGACGGCGACCGTCGGCCATCTGCCGCAGGAGCCGGAGCGCAGACCGGGCGAGACCGTACGGGAGTTCCTGGCGCGCCGCACAGGTGTGGCCGAGGCGCAGCGGCGGATGGACGAGGCCACCCAGGGGCTCGTCGACGGCGCGCCCGGCGCCGACGACGCGTACGCGGTGAGCCTGGAGCGCTGGCTCGGCCTCGGCGGCGCGGACCTCGACGAGCGCGCCGAGGAGGTCGCCGACTCCCTCGGTCTTGGCGTCGGCCTGGACCAGCCCATGACGTCCCTGTCCGGCGGCCAGGCGGCCCGCGCGGGCCTCGCCTCGCTTCTGCTGTCCCGCTATGACGTGTTCCTGCTCGACGAGCCGACGAACGACCTCGACCTGGACGGACTGGAACGCCTGGAGCGCTTCGTCGGCGGGCTGCGCGCCGGCACGGTGGTCGTCAGCCACGACCGGGAGTTCCTCACCCGCACGGTCACCAAGGTCCTCGAACTCGACCTGGCGCAAGGGCGGATCAACCTGTACGGCGGCGGGTACGAGGCCTATCTGGAGGAGCGGGAGTGGGCCCGCCGGCACGCCCGTGAGAACTACGAGGAGTACGCCGACAAGAAGGCCTCCCTCCAGGAGCGGGCCCAGATGCAGCGCGCCTGGATGGACAAGGGCGTGAAGAACGCGCGCCGCAAGGCGGGCGGCGACCACGACAAGATCGGCCGCAAGTTCCGCAGCGAGGCCGGCGAGAAGCAGGCCGCCAAGGCCCGGCAGACCCAGCGCATGATCGAGCGCCTGGAGGTCGTCGAGGAACCCCGCAAGGAGTGGGACCTGCGCATGGAGATCGCGTCGGCCCCGAGGTCGGGCGCGGTCGTCGCGACGCTGCGGGACGCCGAGGTGCGGCGCGGCGACTTCACCTTCGGACCGGTGTCGCTGCAGATCGACTGGGCGGACCGGGTGGCGGTGACGGGTGCCAACGGAGCGGGGAAGTCGACGCTGCTCGGCGCGCTGCTGGGCCGCACGCCCCTCGACGCGGGCCGGGCAACGCTGGGCTCGGGCGTCCTGGTCGGTGAGGTCGACCAGGCCCGCGCCCTCTTCCACGGCCCGGAAACCCTGCTGGACGCGTTCTGCGCGGCGGTCCCGGACACGGAACCGGCCGAGGTCCGCACCCTGCTGGCCAAGTTCGGGCTGAAGACGGACCATGTTCTGCGCCCGGCGGCGACCCTCTCCCCGGGCGAGCGCACCAGGGCCGCCCTCGCCCTGCTCCAGGGCCGCGGCGTCAACCTCCTGGTCCTGGACGAGCCCACCAACCACCTGGACCTGCCCGCCATCGAACAACTGGAAGCGGCCCTGGACTCCTACACGGGCACGCTCCTCCTGGTCACCCACGACCGCCGGATGCTGGACGCGGTCAGGGTCACCCGCCGACTGGACGTGGCGGACGGCAAGGTGACGGAGCGCTAGTAGGGCAACCCTGGTGTGACGGCCGGGACGGGCCCGACCTCCGTGACACGACGGGGGTCCGGGCCCGGACGGCTCAGCGGCGGCCGTTCTTCGTGTCGAGCAGGCCCGCGCGGCGCAGGGCGTCGGCCATCGCGCTGTTGACGGGCGCGGGCGCCTGCCGGGAGCCGCCACCCTGCCGGGAGCCGCCACCCTGCCGGGAGCCGCCACCCTGCCGGGAGCCGCCACCCTGTTGGCGGCCCTGCCGCTGCTGCGGAGGCCGCCCGCCGCGCTGCTCGCGGCCACCGGCGCCCTGCTGTCCCTGCGGAGCGGCCTCGTCGTCCAGCCGCAGCGTCAATGCGATCCGCTTGCGCGGGATGTCGACGTCCAGCACCTTCACCTTGACGATGTCGCCCGGCTTCACCACGTCCCGCGGGTCCTTGACGAACGTCTTGGACATCGCGGAGACATGCACCAGCCCGTCCTGGTGGACCCCGACGTCCACAAAGGCGCCGAAGGCCGCGACATTCGTGACCACGCCCTCCAGGACCATCCCCGAGGACAGGTCGGAGATCTTCTCCACGCCTTCCTTGAAGGTGGCCGTCTTGAACGCGGGCCGCGGGTCGCGCCCGGGCTTCTCCAGTTCCTTCAGGATGTCGGTCACGGTCGGCAGACCGAACGTCTCGTCCACGAATTCGGACGCCTTCAGCGAGCGCAGCACCCCGGTGTTGCCGATGAGCGAGGCCACCTCCTGGCCCGTGGTCTTCACCATGCGGCGCACCACCGGGTAGGCCTCCGGATGCACGCTGGAGGCGTCCAGCGGGTCTTCGCCGCCCCGGATCCGCAGGAAGCCCGCGCACTGCTCGTACGCCTTGGGCCCGAGCCGCGCCACCTTCTTCAGCTCGGAACGGGACGTGAACGGGCCGTTGGCGTCACGGTGCGCCACGATGTTCTCGGCGAGCCCGGAGGAGATGCCGGAGACCCGGGCCAGCAGCGGGGCCGAGGCCGTGTTGACGTCCACGCCCACGCCGTTCACACAGTCCTCGACCACCGCGTCCAGCGAGCGCGACAGCTTCACCTCGGACAGGTCGTGCTGGTACTGGCCGACGCCGATGGACTTGGGGTCGATCTTCACCAGCTCGGCGAGCGGGTCCTGGAGACGACGGGCGATGGAGACCGCGCCGCGCAGCGACACGTCCAGCTCCGGCAGCTCCTGCGAGGCGAACGCCGAAGCGGAGTACACCGAGGCGCCCGCCTCGGAGACCATCACCTTGGTGAGCTTCAGCTCCGGGTGCCTGCCGATAAGATCGGCCGCGAGCTTGTCGGTCTCACGTGACGCCGTGCCGTTGCCGATCGCCACCAGCTCGACCGCGTGCTCCTTGGCCAGACGGGCCAGCTTGGCGATCGCCTCGTCCCACTTGTTGGCCGGGACGTGCGGATAGATCACATCGGTGGCCACGACCTTGCCGGTCGCGTCCACCACGGCCACCTTCACGCCCGTGCGGAACCCGGGGTCCAGGCCGAGCGTCGCGCGCGTGCCGGCGGGGGCCGCGAGCAGCAGATCCCGCAGGTTCGCTGCGAAGACCGCCACCGCCTCGTCCTCGGCGGCCGTACGGAGCCTCAGGCGCAGGTCGATGCCGAGGTGCACCAGGATGCGGGTGCGCCAGGCCCAACGCACCGTGTCCGTCAGCCACTTGTCGGCCGGTCGGCCCTGGTCGGCGATACCGAAGCGGCTCGCCACGATCGCCTCGTAGGAGGAGGGGCCCGTAGCCGCTTCAGCAGGCTCCTCGGGCTCCAGGACAAGGTCGAGGACCTCCTCCTTCTCGCCGCGGAGCATGGCGAGGATGCGGTGGGAGGGCAGCTCGGTGAAGGGCTCGGCGAAGTCGAAGTAGTCGGCGAACTTGGCGCCGGCCTCCTCCTTGCCCTCCCGCACCTTGGCGGCGAGGCGCCCGCGCACCCACATGCGCTCGCGCAGCTCGCCGATCAGGTCCGCGTCCTCCGAGAACCGCTCGGTGAGGATCGCCCGCGCCCCGTCGAGCGCGGCCTGCGGGTCGGGCACTCCCTTGTCGGCGTCGACGAAGGCGGTGGCCGCCGCGAGCGGCTCCACAGCCGGGTCGCCGAGCAGGCCCTCGGCCAGCGGCTCCAGACCGGCCTCACGTGCGATCTGCGCCTTGGTGCGCCGCTTCGGCTTGTATGGCAGATAGATGTCCTCGAGGCGCGCCTTGGTCTCCGCGCCCCGGATCTGCGCCTCGAGCTCCTCGGTGAGCTTGCCCTGCTCGCGCACCGACTCCAGGATGGCCGCGCGCCGCTCCTCCAGCTCCCGCAGATAGCGCAGCCGCTCCTCGAGCGTGCGCAGCTGCGCGTCGTCGAGCATCTCGGTCGCTTCCTTGCGGTAGCGGGCGATGAAGGGCACTGTCGAGCCGCCGTCGAGCAGCTCGACCGCGGCCTTCACCTGCCGCTCCCGTACGCCGAGCTCCTCGGCGATCCTGCCTTCGATGGACCCTACGAGGGGTGTCGTCACGATCCCGTACCGCCTTCTCCACTGAGGTTGCGCGGCAATTGTGGCAGGTCGCACCGACAACGGTGGGTCAGGGCAGGGATCGAGGAGCCACGGGGCGGTCTCCGGACTCCGCCGCCCGGTGGAACGGGCCGCTCAGGCCTGGCGCGCGCCCCGTCCCGTCGAGGCCGAAGCCCCGCCGAACAGCCTGGCCAGAGCACGGAACGGCAGTGTCACCACCGTGGCGACGGCCCCGCCGATCTGGCGCAGCACGTCTGCAATCGCACGGAACACCGCTTTCCCCTTTCGTCGCACCCCCGGCGTGTCCGCCGGGGGTGACGTCCGGGAACCTCATCCCTTGCCGATCATGCCCTCCGGGAAGGCGCCGGCCTCCAGGGCCCGCATCAGCAGGGCGCCCGCCAGCTCCGTCAGCCGTGCGACGCCCGAGGCGCCGAGGTGCTCGTACGGAGCCCGGTCGAGGCGGTCGGTCTCCGCCTCGACGTCCCCGCGCAGTGCGGTGCCCGCCTCGGTCAACTCGCCGTCCGCGTCCAGCAGCCCGCGCTCGCGCAGCCGCCCGCACGCCGCGTCCCAGTCCTCCAGGCGCCAGCCGCGCGTGGCGAGGACCCACCTCGGGGACATGCCCTTGCCCGTGGCGCAGTGCGTCACGAGCGCCTCCAGCGGGTCGAGCTCTGCGCGCAGCAACACCGCGAGGTGGCCGTCGCCGCGGTGCTCGCGCAGCAGCGTGGCCGCGTGCCAGAACGCCAGATGCGGCTCCTGCGGCACCGGAAGGTCGGCGTGCGCCGCGTACAAGGGGCGCGCGTGCGGTGTGCACGCCTCGGCGGCGCGCAGCGCCAGCTCCGCCGCCTCGCTCATCTCCTTGCCGGTGACCGCCTCCTCGCCGAGCAGCCGCCGCAGGGTCGCGTCGACGGCACGCGCGCGTGCCGCGAGCACCGCCTGAGGTGACGCCGTCTCCCACACCGCGGGCACATGCCGTGCCACCAGCTCTGGGCTGAAGTTGGAGAACGCCGCCGTGACCACGCCCGCGCCCACCGGTCCCATCGCGGCGGCCCGCACCGCGAAGTAGGCGGCCCTTTGGTCGTCGACGCCCAGGGCGGTCATTTCTCGTTCGAGATCCGGTGAGAAGTAGTGCGTCGAGTGCAGGGGGTTGATCACGTTGTGGCAGCGCCGTCCGGCGCGCTCCGGCAGAGGAGAAGTCATGCCAGGAGGTTACTGACTGGTTGGTATGCAAGGGAATGGCGGCGCGTGGGACGGCGGAAGAACGGGCGTCGGCCGTCGCGACGGCGCGTGCCGGTCCAAGGCCGCCGGCCGCCTCCCCCGCCATGGAGCGCGGGCGAAGCGTTCACCGCGAGGTGGACCAGGTGAACCGGGGCGGCCGGCGCTCCAGGAACGCCGAGACGCCCTCCGCGGTGTCGCCGCCGGTGCGCGCCTGCTCGGCCCAGTAGGCGTCCCGGTCCGTCCGCCCGTTCGCGAACTCCTTGGCCGCGGCCTGCGTCAGCTGCGAGCGCGAGGCCAGGACGCGCGTGAACTCCGCCACCCTCTTGGCGAGTTCACCCTCGGGCAGCACCTCGTCGATCAGACCCGTGCGCAGCGCCCGCGCGGAGTCGATCAACTCGCCCGAGAACAGGAGGTACTTGGCGGTGGCCGGGCCCACCAGCGCCACCAGCCGCCGGGTGGAGGAGGCCGGGTAGACGATGCCCAGCTTGGCCGGTGTCACCCCGAAGAGCGCCCCCTCCTCGGCGAACCGCAGATCGCAGGCCGCCGCGAGCTGTGACCCGCCGCCCACGCAGTGGCCGCGGATCGCCGCCAGCGTCGGCTTGGGAAAGGCGGCCAGCGCCTCCTCGGCCAGCACGGCCAGGCTCTGCGCCCTCTCCGGCGACCCCCGCAGCGTCGAGATGTCGGCTCCCGCGCAGAAGGTGCCGCCCTCTCCGGTGAGCACCAGCGCCCGCACGCCCGGATCGGCGGCCAGCCCGTCGAGCAGCGGCGGCAGCGCCTCCCACATGCCGGCCGTCATGGCGTTCCGCTTGGCCGGATGATGGATGGCGACGGTCGCGACCCCGTCGGTGACGCGGTGCAGCAGCTGCGGCTCCATGGGCCGGATGCTATCCGCCCGCCCCGGACGCCCGATCAGGAAGGGTCCGCGGAGAGCGGGCATCGCGGCCTCGGCCGGCAGGAGTCCGTCTCCCGGAACCCGTACAACCCGAAGAGTTCCGAAGTCGGCGCGAGGCCGGACAGGAGCGGTCATGCAATCGACGGTGTCATACGCCAACGGTCAAAATGTCGTCGATACCAGCCGACTTGTGTTCAGTCATTCGGGACGGACCAGCGCATTCCCAACACTCGACGCGTGGTGACAATCGAGCGCGAGGGTGGCGACCGGGCAATGGAGAACAGAGGGCGGGGGGCCGACCCGCGCCCTGAACGCGGCGGGAACGAGCCGGACGGTCCACGGCCCCCGGCGCCGCTGCCGTACGAGGGGGTCTGGCGGTTCACGGCCGCCGCCGTGGAGGCCTCGGTGCCGCAGGCGAGGCACGCCGTCCGGGATCTGCTCGCCCGCCAGGGCGTGCCCGTCTCGGACGACACCGTGCACTCGCTGCTGCTGATCGTCTCCGAACTGGTCACCAACGCGGTACGGCACGCGGCGCTGCTGTCGCCGATACTCGCCGTCGAGGTCGCCGTGGGCCCGGAGTGGGTGCGGGTGTCCGTGGAGGACGACCACCCCTACCGCCCGAGCGCGCTGGAGGCCGATCACGGGCAGACCGGCGGCCGCGGACTGCTCCTGGTCCGCGAGGTGACCAGGGAGGCCGGCGGAGTGTGCGACGTCGAACACACCGCGAGCGGCGGCAAGGTGATCTGGGCCGCGCTTCCCCTCAAACCCACAGGGTTCCTGTGAGCCGGCTTCCCACCGCCACGGCTCCGCCCGGCCCGGGAACCGCCACGGCTCCGCCCGGCCCGGGAACCGCCACGGCTCCGCCCGGCCCGTCCGGCCCGCAGGGCCGGACGGGCGCCCCGGGGCACGGTCCGTGGGATCCTCGCGTCAGCCCGCGAAGGCGGGTCACCAGCCCGCGGACGGCCCCGTCAGCTCCCTGATCGCCGGTCGTGCCGCGTCCAGGACCGTCATGAACCACGACGAGAACGGGTCCTTGGCGTGCCGCTCGGCAAGCTCCTCGGCGGTCACGAAGGCCGTCGCCCCGACCTCCTCCGGATCCGGGTCCACGGGGGACTGCACGAGCCCGACGAAGAGGTGGTTGTACTCCTGCTCCACCAGGCCGGAGTCCGGGTCCGGGTGGTTGTAGCGGACCGTGCCCGCCTCGGCCAGCAGCGACGGGGAGATCCCCAGTTCCTCGGCGGTGCGCCGGGCCGCCGCCGCGAACGGCGCCTCGCCCGGGTACGGGTGGCCGCAGCAGGTGTTCGACCAGACACCGGGGGAGTGGTACTTGCCGAGCGCCCGCTGTTGCAGCAGCAGCCGGCCGCGCTCGTCGAAGAGGAACACCGAGAACGCGCGGTGCAGCCGACCCGGCGGTTGATGGGCGGCGAGCTTCTCCGCCGTGCCGATCGTGGTGCCGTTCTCGTCGACCAGCTCCAGCAAGATCGCTTCAGCGGTGCCGTTCGAGGAACGGTGCGTCGCGGTGGCAGGTGTGATCGGCATACCCATCCTTCGCATCGGTTGTCCAGGCCCAAGTCTGCCGTACGAATCCGGCACTCCCGGCACTTCATGACTCCCCGCATGTCCCGCACCGGCCGGTCCGAAGGGGTCCTACGGCCCTTGCGGACCAGACGCCGGAAGCGGCCGGATACCTGATCGTGCCCAGTGCCGTGCGGCGGGAATCGCCCCCACCGGGCGCTCCGGGAGGCCGCCGCCCGGGGGTGCGCCGCACGTCCGGCTCGCACGCCCCGCGGCGGGCTGTCGTCCAGCTCAGCCGTGGCTCGCCTCCGGGTGGTGCAGCAGCCAGCGCCGCCAGGCCGACTCCACCATCTCCCGCACCCCGCGCCGGGCGCGCCAGCCCAGCTCCCGCTCGGCCAGCGCGGCGGACGCGACCGCGCGGGGCGCGTCACCGGGGCGGCGAGCCTCGACTTGCTCGGCGAGGACCCGCTTCAGCAGCCCACCGTCCAGCGAGGAGCCCCGCACCAGCGGAACATTCTCCGGCAGGCGCGTCGGCACCCCGGTGGAGAGGTCGTCCAGGACGAGGACGCGCTCGCCTTCCGCGGCCATCGCCCGCGCCACGTGAGCCCCGATGTACCCGGCCCCGCCGGTGATCAGCCATGCCATGGCCCCTCTCCCTATGCCTGCCGGGTGAATCACGGGCGGTGGTGGGTCCCCTCGGGAGGGGCCGGAGCCGGACGCCCGGCGCGTGAGGAGTCCGTGAAGGTGTGGCGGCCTGTCCGGCCGAGAGCTGCGGCCGCATATCCGTCAAAAGCGTCATGCGGTGCATGTACGGGCGCGATGCGGATGTGATGCCGGGAATACGCCGTTATGACCCAGCGGCTTGTTGCGTGCCCCTGCGATCCCCGATGATGATCGCGGGCGGAGGACATGCAGACCGGGTTGATCAGTCCATGAACGGCCGGTGAACACCGGCTTCCCGGTATCCGATAGCCTCTGCCGACATGCCGCCCGGTCCCGCCCCGGGCGCCCCACACCACACACACGACCGGCGCCCGTACGCGTCGGGCCTCAGGGAGTGAGTTCGTCTGTCGACCGCCATCCTCACCGGACAGCCGGTCCCCGGGTCGTCGCTCGAGGGCGATCTGCGGTCCCTCGGCTTCGACGTGCGGGTCGCCACCGACACCGGTGACGCCGAGACACTCCTCGCCGCCGTGCCGGCCGACCAGCGTGTCGCGATCGTCGACAGCCGCTTCGTGGGTCATCCGCACGCCCTGCGGCTCGGCCTGACCGATCCCCGCTTCCCGGTCGCCGCCGTGCCCGGTGCCGTGACCGCGCAGCCCACCGCCCGGCAGGCACTGACCCGCGCCCTCGCCCGTGAGAACTCCGCGGCGACCGGCGCCGCGTACTCCGCGCTCCCGGCTTCCTCCCCTCTTCTGGCATCGCTCGAGCGGGAGCCCCATGAGCGAGGAGGCGCCCCCACCGTCACCGACAGCCTCGCCGGCCGCCTCGCCGAGGCCCTCGAGGCCGACGGCGTCCCGGTCCACCGCCCCGAGCTGGGCGCGCTCGTCGCCGCCGTCCCCACGGACCCCCAGGCCCGCAACGAGGCACGCCAGGCGGTCTCGGCCGTCGACGACGAGGCCATACGCCTGCGCAGCGCCGTCAAGGCCCGCGACGGCTTCTTCACCACGCACTTCATCAGCCCCTACTCGCGCTACCTCGCCCGCTGGTGCGCCCGCCAGGGGCTTACCCCCAACCAGGTCACCACCGCCTCGCTGCTCACCGCCCTGATCGCGGCGGGCTGCGCGGCCACCGGCACCCGTGGCGGCTTCATCGGCGCAGGGATCCTGCTGATCCTGTCCTTCGTGCTCGACTGCACCGACGGCCAGCTCGCCCGCTACTCATTGCAGTACTCCACGCTCGGCGCCTGGCTCGACGCCACCTTCGACCGCGCCAAGGAGTACGCCTACTACGCGGGCCTCGCCCTCGGCGCCGCCCGTGGCGGCGACGACGTATGGGCCCTGGCGCTCGGCGCGATGGTCCTCCAGACCTGCCGGCATGTCGTCGACTTCGCCTTCAACGAGGCGAACGTGGGCGATCCGGCCGCGACCGCCAACACCAGCCCCACCGCCGCCCTCTCGGACCGCCTCGACAGCGTCGGCTGGACGGTCTGGGTGCGCCGGATGATCGTTCTGCCGATCGGCGAGCGCTGGGCGCTGATCGCCGTCCTGACCGCGGCCACCACCCCCCGGACCACCTTCACGGTGCTGCTCATCGGCTGCGCCTTCGCCGCCACCTACACCACCGCGGGCCGCGTCCTGCGCTCGCTGACGCGCAAGGCCCGAAGGACCGACCGGGCGGCGCGGTCGCTGGCGGACCTGGCGGACAGCGGGCCGCTCGCCGAGGGCCTCCTGCCGCTTCTGCGGAAGCGACCCCTGCGGGTCCCGCGTCTCCCCATCGCGCTTCTCGGCGCCGCGCTGGCGGTCGCCGGCGTGGGCATGGCGCCGTACGGCAGCCCCTTGCCCGTCGTCTTCGCCGCGCTGTACGTCCTCACCTCCGCCGCCGCGATGGCCCAGCCCCTCAAGGGCTCCCTCGACTGGCTCGTGCCGCCCTTCTTCCGGGCCGCCGAATACGGCACCGTCCTGCTTCTCGCGGCCAAATCAGGGGTGAACGGAGCGCTTCCGGCAGCTTTC
Organism: Streptomyces sp. NPDC047079; assembly: GCF_040643755.1. Taxonomy (NCBI): domain Bacteria; kingdom Bacillati; phylum Actinomycetota; class Actinomycetes; order Kitasatosporales; family Streptomycetaceae; genus Streptomyces; species Streptomyces sp. NPDC047079. The sequence goes on along the minus strand of NZ_JBEYUZ010000035.1, from coordinate 14,670 downwards.
GGGCTGGTTGCGGCCGTCGCCTACCATCACTACGACACGGTGTACCGCATCCGCGGCGACGCCGGCGCGCCGCCGAGTCGGCTGGTGCGCGCAATCGGGGGGCAGGAAGGCCGGACGCTGCTGGTCACGATCCTGGCCGCGCTGCTCACCGCGGCGCAGTTCAAGGTCGCGCTCACGGTCCTCGCCGTCTACGTAGCCCTCGTGGTGCTCGTGGAGAGCATCCGCTTCTGGGTGACCGCCCACAAGGACGGCGCACCCGCCGTACACGATGAAGGAGAACCTGCATGATCGGCCTCGTGCTGGCGGCCGGCGCCGGACGGCGTCTGCGCCCCTACACCGACACCCTGCCCAAGGCTCTGGTGCCGGTAGGGCCCGTGGGCATGGAGGAAAGCCTCACAGTGCTGGACCTCACCCTCGGCAACTTCGCCGAGGTCGGTCTGACCGAGGCCGCGATCATCGTCGGCTACCGCAAGGAGGCCGTGTACGAGCGCCGGGAGGCACTCGAGCGGAAGTACGGCCTGAAGCTCTCCCTCATCGACAACGACAAGGCCGAGGAGTGGAACAACGCCTACTCCCTGTGGTGCGGCCGTGACGCCCTCAGGGACGGAGTGATCCTCGCCAACGGCGACACCGTGCACCCGGTCTCCGTCGAGAAGACGCTGCTCGCCTCCCGCGGCGACGGCAAGAGGATCATCCTCGCCCTCGACACGGTGAAAGAGCTCGCCGACGAGGAGATGAAGGTCGTCGTGGACCCCGAAAAGGGCGTCCGCAAGATCACCAAGCTCATGGAGCCGTCCGAGGCGACCGGCGAGTACATCGGCGTCACCCTCATCGAGGGCGAGGCGGCCGGGGAACTGGCCGACGCGCTGAAGACGGTGTGGGAGACCGACCCGCAGCAGTTCTACGAGCACGGCTACCAGGAGCTGGTCAACCGCGGCTTCAAGATCGACGTGGCCCCGATCGGCGACGTGCCCTGGGTCGAGATCGACAACCACGACGACCTGGCCCGGGGGCGGGAGATCGCGTGCCGGTACTGACGAGGCTCATTCCCTCGCCGGTCGTCGTCGACATCCGCCCGGGTGCCCTGGACGACCTGGCGAGCGTGCTCGCCGACGAGCGCATCTCGCACTCCGGCAAGCTGGCCATCGCCGTCAGTGACGGCTCGGGCGCCCGGCTGCGCGAGCGGCTCGCGCCCAGCCTGCCCGGCGCCACCTGGTACGAAGTCGGCGGTGGCACCCTCGACGACGCGGTCCGGCTGGCCGGCGACATGAAGGCGGGCCACTACGACGCGCTCGTGGGCCTGGGCGGCGGCAAGATCATCGACTGTGCCAAGTTCGCCGCGGCACGCGTCGGCCTGCCGCTGGTCGCCGTGCCCACGAACCTCGCCCACGACGGCCTGTGCTCGCCGGTCGCGACCCTCGACAACGACGCGGGCCGCGGCTCCTACGGTGTGCCCAACCCGATCGCGGTCGTCATCGACCTCGACGTCATCCGCGAGGCCCCGGTGCGCTTCGTGCGCGCCGGCATCGGCGACGCCGTGTCGAACATCTCCGCGATCGCGGACTGGGAGCTGGCCAACCGGGTCAATGGGGAGAAGATCGACGGGCTCGCCGCGGCGATAGCCCGGCAGGCCGGCGAGGCGGTGCTGCGCCACCCCGGCGGCATCGGCGAGAACGACTTCCTCCAGGTGCTGGCCGAGGCCCTGGTCCTCAGCGGGATCGCCATGTCGGTGTCGGGAGACTCCCGCCCGTCCTCCGGCGCGTGCCACGAGATCAACCACGCGTTCGACCTGCTGTTCCCCCGGCGCGCCGCCGCCCACGGCGAGCAGTGCGGACTGGGCGCGGCCTTCGCGATGTATCTGCGGGGGGCGCACGAGGAGTCGGCGTACATGGCCCAGGTGCTGCGCCGGCACGGGCTGCCCGTACTTCCGGAGGAGATCGGCTTCACGGTGGACGAGTTCGTCCGGGCCGTGGAGTTCGCCCCGCAGACCCGGCCAGGCCGCTACACGATTCTCGAACACCTCGACCTGAAGACCGACCAGATCAAGGACACGTACGCCGACTATGTCAAGGCCATCGGTAGCTGAACTCCGCCCCGTCGTGCACCCGGCAGGGGTGAAGGACCGGCGCAGCGGTGAGCACTGGGCGGGACGCCTCTACATGCGTGAGGTCTCCCTGCGGGTCGACCGCTACCTGGTGAACACCAGGGTCACGCCCAACCAGCTGACCTACCTGATGACCGTCTTCGGCATGCTCGCCGCCCCGGCCCTGCTGGTGCCGGGCATCGCGGGCGCCGTGCTCGGCGTGGTGATGGTCCAGCTCTACCTGCTGCTCGACTGCGTCGACGGCGAGATAGCCCGCTGGAAGAAGCAGTTCTCGCTCGGCGGGGTGTACCTGGACCGCGTCGGCGCCTACCTGTGCGACGCGGCGGTGCTGGTGGGCTTCGGCCTGCGCGCCGCCGATCTGTGGGGTCCCGGGCGGATCGACTGGCTGTGGGCCTTCCTCGGCACCCTCGCCGCGCTTGGCGCCGTCCTGATCAAGGCCGAGACCGACCTCGTCGGTGTCGCCCGGCACCAGGGCGGGCTGCCGCCGGTCAAGGAGGCGGCTGCCGAGCCGCGCTCGTCCGGCCTGGCGCTGGCCCGCAGGGCGGCCTCGGCGCTGAAGTTCCACCGCCTCGTCCTCGGGATCGAGGCGTCCCTGCTGATCCTGGTCCTGGCGATCGTGGACGCGGTCCGGGGCGACCTGTTCCTCGAGCGGCTCGGCGTCGCCGTGCTGGCGGGCATCGCGCTCCTGCAGACCCTGCTGCACCTGGTGTCCATCCTCGCCTCCAGCAGGCTGAAGTGAGCGGCGGCATAAAGGTCGGGGCGGTCGTCATCACGATGGGCAACCGTCCCGCCGAGCTGCGCGCCCTCCTCGACTCGGTCGCCGAACAGGACGGCGGCCCGGTCGAGGTCGTCGTGGTGGGCAACGGCTCGCCGCTCCCGGACGTCCCGGACGGCGTCCGCACCGTCGAGCTGCCCGAAAACCTCGGCATCCCCGGCGGCCGCAACGTCGGCATCGAGGCGTTCGGACCCGGCGGCACCGACGTGGACGTCCTACTCTTCCTGGACGACGACGGCCTGCTCGCCCGGAACGACACCGCGGAGCTGTGCCGCCAGGCCTTCGCCGAAGACCCGCAACTCGGCATCATCAGCTTCCGCATCGCCGACCCCGACACCGGTGAGACCCAGCGCCGCCACGTGCCGCGACTGCGTGCCTCGGACCCGATGCGCTCCTCCCGGGTGACCACCTTCCTGGGCGGCGCCAACGCCGTCCGCACCAAGGTTTTCGCCGAGGTCGGCGGGCTGCCGGACGAGTTCTTCTACGCCCACGAGGAGACCGACCTGGCCTGGCGGGCCCTGGACGCGGGCTGGATGATCGACTACCGCTCGGACATGGTCCTGTACCACCCCACGACCGCGCCGTCCCGGCACGCGGTCTATCACCGGATGGTCGCCCGCAACCGGGTCTGGCTGGCCCGCCGCAACCTTCCGGTCGTTCTCGTCCCTGTCTATCTGGGCGTGTGGATGCTGCTGACATTGCTGCGCCGCCCCTCGCGGGCCGCCCTGAGGGCGTGGTTCGGCGGCTTCAGGGAGGGCTGGGCGGCTCCATGCGGTCCCCGCCGCCCCATGAAGTGGCGTACGGTGTGGCGGCTGACCCGACTGGGCCGGCCTCCGGTCATCTGACAAGCTCGATAGTCGGAAACAGCGGGGGGACCCAAGTCCCGGCTCCCACCGTGCGCGGGCAGGCCGCGCGTCCCGGAAACGGAGAGTTTACCAACCTGTGAGTGAGACAACGCATGACGGCGGTGTCGCGGTGAGCGACCGACCGTCGCCCGATGACGGGCTGACCGCGGCCGAGCTGGCCGCCAAGTACGGGCTCTCGGTGAGCGGTGCCCGGCCCGGACTCGCCGACTACGTCCGCCAGCTGTGGGGGCGGCGTCACTTCATCCTCGCCTTCTCGCAGGCGAAGCTCACCGCCCAGTACAGCCAGGCCAAGCTCGGCCAGTTGTGGCAGGTCGCCACACCACTGCTGAACGCGTTCGTGTACTACCTGATCTTCGGGCTGATCCTGAAGGCCAGCCGGGGCATGTCGCACGGCACGTACATCCCCTTCCTGGTGACCGGTGTCTTCGTCTTCACCTTCACCCAGAGCTCGATCATGGCCGGTGTCCGGGCGATCTCCGGCAATCTGGGCCTGGTGCGCGCCCTGCACTTCCCGCGGGCCTCGCTGCCCGTCTCGTTCGCGCTGCAACAGCTCCAGCAGCTGCTCTTCTCGATGATCGTGCTGTTCGCCGTGGCCGTGGGCTTCGGCAGCTACCCGAGCCTGTCCTGGCTGCTGATCGTCCCGGTCCTGGTGCTCCAGTTCCTCTTCAACACGGGCCTCGCGCTGATCGTGGCGCGGATGGGCGCCCAGACCCCGGACCTCGCCCAGCTGATGCCGTTCGTCCTGCGCACCTGGATGTACGCGTCGGGCGTGATGTTCTCCATCAACAACATGCTCGTCGGCCGCCCCGAATGGGTGATCCGCGCGTTGCAGGTCAATCCGGCCGCCGTCTACATGGACCTGATGCGCTTCGCGCTCATCAAGGACTACGGTGCCGGGAACCTCCCGCCGCACGTCTGGGCCATCGCTCTGTTCTGGGCCGTGGCCGTCTTCGCCGGCGGGTTCGTGTACTTCTGGAAGGCGGAGGAGCGGTACGGCCGTGGCTGAGCAGAACACCGGGGCGAGGATCCCCACCGTCGTCGCGGACGACCTGCACATCGTCTACCGCGTCAACGGCGCCAAGACCGGCAAGGGCAGCGCGACCGCCGCCCTCAGCCGCATCCTCAAGCGAGGCTCCGACGACACGGCGCGCGGTGTGCGCAAGGTGCACGCCGTCAGGGGTGTCTCCTTCGTCGCCTACCGCGGCGAGGCCATCGGGCTGATCGGCTCGAACGGCTCCGGCAAGTCCACCCTGCTGCGCGCCATCGCCGGACTGCTGCCCGCCGAGCGGGGCAAGGTCTACACCGACGGCCAGCCTTCGCTGCTCGGTGTGAACGCGGCCCTGATGAACGACCTGACGGGCGAGCGCAACGTCATCCTGGGCGGTCTCGCGATGGGTATGTCCCGCGAGGAGATCAAGGAGCGCTACCAGGAGATCGTCGACTTCTCCGGCATCAACGAGAAGGGCGACTTCATCACGCTGCCGATGCGCACCTACTCCTCCGGCATGGCGGCGCGGCTGCGCTTCTCCATCGCGGCCGCCAAGGACCACGACGTCCTCATGATCGACGAGGCCCTCGCCACCGGTGACCGCAAGTTCCAGAAGCGCTCCGAGGACCGCATCAGAGAGCTGCGCAAGGAGGCGGGCACGGTGTTTCTGGTCAGCCACAACAACAAGTCGATCCGTGACACCTGCGACCGCGTGCTGTGGCTGGAGCGTGGTGAGCTGCGGATGGACGGCCCCACCGAAGAGGTCCTCAAGGAGTACGAGAAGTTCACGGGCAAGTAATTCCCCCCGTGACCGAGGGCCCGGCGGGTACGCTCCCGCCGGGCCCTGCGTCTGCAAAGGAAATGCCAACTCTCGCTGCCCTTAGGAATCTTGAGGCCAATCGGTGTGTTGTTGTGATCTGCAGGACACCCCGCCGGAGCTCCGTTAGTTGTACAACGTAAGCTGTACCGGTGCTGATTCGCGGCAACTGGGGCGATAATGCCCTACACCCCCCTACCTGCCGTGCTGCGTGGACGGCCGGGCGGCGTGTCCGAAATAGGATGTATTGGGTCGGCAGTGTAGAACGGGAGATGTGACGGCAATGGCTACGGAAAGTCTCCAGCTCCGCCAGGCATGTGCCGTCTACGCGCCGGGCGGCGAGCGGTGACCGAAGCCGGGACGACGCGCATCGGCGACCCGGAGCGTGCCACCCTCGACAAGGCCGCGGACGAGAACTTCCCCGTGGCGCCGTTCTTCCTGCCCCGGGCCTGGCGTGCCGACCTGATGGCCGTCTACGGCTTCGCCCGTCTCGTCGACGACATCGGCGACGGCGACCTCGCCCCCGGTGGCGCCGACGCCCGTCTCCTCGGCGCGTCGGCCGAGGAGGCCGAAGACCCCCTCCTCCTTCTGGACGCCTTCGAGGCCGACCTGCACCGGGTCTTCGACTCGACACCGCGCCATCCCCTTCTGCGCCGCCTCCAGCCCACGGTCCGGCGCGCCGGTCTCACCCCCGAGCCGTTCCTCGGCCTCATCGCCGCCAACCGCCAGGACCAGCTGGTCGGGCGGTACGAGACGTACGACGACCTCCTCGCCTACTGCGAACTGTCCGCCAACCCGGTCGGGCGGCTCGTCCTGGCCGTCACCGGCACCTCCACCCCCGAGCGCGTCCGCCGCTCCGACGCGATCTGCACGGCTCTCCAGATCGTCGAGCACCTCCAGGACGTCGCCGAGGACGTCGGCCGTGACCGGATCTATCTGCCCGCCGTGGACATGAAACGCTTCCATGTACAGGAGGCGGACCTCGCCAGGAGTGCCACGAGCGCGTCCGTGCGTGCACTGGTCGCGTACGAGGCGGAACGCGCACGCGATCTTTTGAATGAAGGCGCCCCCCTCGTGGGTAGCGTGCACGGCAGGCTGAGGCTGCTGCTCGCGGGCTTCGTGGCGGGAGGAAGGGCGGCGATCGGCGCAATCGCCGCCGCCGATTACGACGTACTGTCCGGCCCGCCCAAGCCCGGCAAGCTCCGGTTGCTGCGTGAGGTGGGCGTGACTCTGCGAGGAGAGGGGTGATTCGGACCGTGGAGTCGGAACAACATGTGTCCCCGCCGGTACTCGCCGCGTACAGCTACTGCGAGACCGTGACCGGACAGCAGGCCCGGAACTTCGCCTACGGCATCAGGCTCCTGCCGACGCCCAAGCGCCGCGCGATGTCGGCGCTCTACGCGTTCTCCCGGCGGGTCGACGACATCGGCGACGGCACGCTCGAGGCCGACGTCAAGGCCGCACGGCTCGAGGAGACCCGGGCGCTGCTCGACCGTGTCCGGGACGGAAAGGTGGCCGAGGACGACACCGATCCGGTCGCCGTCGCCCTCACCCACGCCGCCGCTCACTTCCCGATCCCGCTCGGCGGTCTCGACGAACTCATCGACGGCGTGGTCATGGACGTACGCGGCGAGACCTATGAGACCTGGGACGATCTGAAGGTCTACTGCCGCTGCGTGGCCGGGGCCATCGGCCGCCTCTCGCTCGGCGTGTTCGGCACGGAACCAGGGGCGCGCGGCGCCGAGCGCGCGCCGGAGTACGCCGACACGCTCGGGCTCGCACTGCAACTCACCAACATCCTGCGGGACATCCGTGAGGACGCCGAGGGCGGACGCGTCTACCTCCCCGCCGACGACCTCGCCAAGTTCGGCTGCTCGGCCGGGTTCCTCGGACCGACCGCGCCCGAGGGCTCCGACTTCGCCGGCCTCGTGCACTTCGAAGTGCGACGGGCCCGCGCCCTGTTCGCCGAGGGCTACCGGCTGCTGCCCATGCTCGACCGGCGCAGCGGCGCCTGCGTCGCCGCCATGGCCGGGATCTACCGCCGTCTTCTCGACCGCATCGAGCGCGAGCCCGAGGCCGTGCTGCGCGGCCGGGTCTCGCTGCCGGGACGTGAGAAGGCGTACGTCGCCGTGCGCGGCCTCTCGGGTCTCGACGCCCGGAACGTCTCCCGACGCATGGTCAGGAGGCGCGGCTGATGGGCGGACCCCTCCGCCGTGTCCCCACCGGCGAAAAGCGGCAGGCAACCCTCCGGTGCGGCGCGGCGTCCCTGACTGCGACGGTCCGCCGTGCATCGTTCAAGCACCACGGAGGACCGGCAGGGGAGGAACGACCATGAGCGACGGCACACAGCCGGAGGGCCCGTCCGCGGACAACCCGGCCCAGCTCGGGACGCCGTCCGGTGCCGGGGCGTCCGCCGTGGTGGTCGGCGGGGGGCTCGCCGGGATCACGGCCGCGCTGGCGCTCGCCGACGCCGGAGTGCGGGTCACCCTGCTGGAGGGCCGGCCGCGACTGGGCGGTCTCGCCTTCTCGTTCCACCGGGGCGATCTGACCGTCGACAACGGCCAGCACGTGTATCTGCGCTGCTGCATCGCCTACCGCTGGTTCCTCGACCGCATCGACGCGGCCGCTCTGGCACCCCTGCAGGATCGTCTCGACGTGCCCGTACTCGACGCGAACGGCCCCCCGGGACGACGGCTCGGCAGACTACGGCGCGACGCGCTGCCCGTACCCCTGCACCTCGGGCGCAGCCTGGCCACCTATCCCCATCTCTCGCTCGCCGAGCGCGCCAGAGTCGGGCGTGCCGCACTGGCCCTGCGGGCACTGGACCTCGCCGACCCCGCGCTCGACACCCAGGACTTCGGCAGCTGGCTGGCCGCACACGGTCAGTCGGCGCGCGCCATCGAGGCACTGTGGGACCTGGTCGGGGTCGCCACCCTCAACGCGGTGGCCGAAGACGCCTCGCTCGGGCTCGCCGCGATGGTGTTCAAGACGGGTCTGCTGTCCGACCCGGGCGCGGCCGACATCGGCTGGGCGCGCGTCCCGCTGGGCGAACTGCACGACCGGCTGGCCCGCAAGGCGCTCGACTCCGCGGGCGTTCGTACCGAGGTCCGTACACGCGTCACCTCCATCTCCCCTAACGAGAACGGCGGCTGGAGCGTTCAGGTTCCCGGCGAGCACATCGAAACCGACGCGGTGGTCCTCGCCGTGCCGCAGCGCGACGCGCACGATCTGCTGCCCGCCACGGCCCTCGACGAACCCGGGCGGTTGCTCGAGATCGGCACGGCGCCGATCCTCAACGTCCACGTCGTCTACGACCGCAAGGTGCTCGGGTGCCCGTTCTTCGCGGCGCTCGGCTCCCCCGTGCAGTGGGTCTTCGACCGCACCGAGGCCTCCGGGCTGCGCGAGGGCCAGTACCTCGCGCTGTCCCAGTCGGCCGCCCAGGACGAGATCGACGAGCCGGTCTCGGTGCTGCGCGCACGCTATCTCCCGGAACTGGAACGGCTGTTGCCCGCCGCCCGCGGTGCCGAGGTGAAGGACTTCTTCGTGACCCGGGAGCGCACGGCGACGTTCGCTCCCCGTCCCGGTGTCGGGCGACTGCGGCCCGGCGCCCGCACCAAGGCCCCCGGCCTCTTCCTGGCCGGAGCGTGGACCGCCACCGGGTGGCCCGCGACCATGGAGAGTGCGGTCCGCAGTGGTGTCAGCGCGGCGGGCGCCGCGCTGGGCGCCCTGGGCCGGTCCGGCGCCCACCTCCCCGACCTCTTCGAGGAGGCGGCATGACCATGAGTGTCCCCGCGCACGGAACCGGTTCCCGCACCCCCGGTATCGCAACAAGAGGAGAGACTGTGCCCACTGTGCCCCCGGCCGAGACGGCCGCTCGAGAGACCGCGGTGGACGTGTCCGCGCTTCTGGAGCGCTGCCGGAGCCTGGCCGCCCCGGTGCTGCGGGAGGCAGTGGACCGCCTGGCACCGCCCATGGACACCGTCGCCGCCTACCACTTCGGCTGGATCGACGCCGAGGGCAACCCCGCGGACGGCGACGGCGGCAAGGCCGTACGTCCCGCCCTGGCCCTGCTCTCCGCGCGGGCCGCGGGGCGCGCCCCCGAAGTGGGCGTGCCCGGCGCGGTCGCGGTGGAGCTGGTGCACAACTTCTCCCTGCTGCACGACGACCTGATGGACGGCGACGAACAGCGCCGCCACCGTGACACCGTGTGGAAGGTGCACGGCCCGGCCCAGGCGATCCTCGTCGGCGACGCGCTGTTCGCCCTGGCCAACGAGGTTCTGCTGGAACTCGGCACCGTGGAGGCCGGACGCGCCGCCCGGCGTCTGACCACCGCCACCCGCGCCCTGATCGACGGTCAGGCACAGGACATCTCCTATGAGCACCGCGACCGCGTCAGCGTCCCGGAGTGCCTGGAGATGGAGGGCAACAAGACCGGAGCCCTGCTCGCCTGCGCCTCCTCCATCGGCGCCGTCCTCGGCGGCGCCGACGACGCGACCGCCGACACCCTGGAGAAGTACGGCTACCACCTCGGCCTCGCCTTCCAGGCCGTCGACGACCTCCTCGGCATCTGGGGCGACCCGGAGACCACGGGCAAGCAGACCTGGAGCGATCTGCGGCAGCGCAAGAAGTCCCTGCCGGTCGTGGCCGCGCTGGCGGCCGACGGACCCGCCTCCGAGCGGCTCGGCCGGCTGCTCGCGGAGGACGCCAAGAGCAGCGACTTCGAGAACTTCTCCGAGGAGGAGTTCGCCGCGCGCGCCGCGCTCATCGAGGAGGCGGGCGGACGCGACTGGACCGCCCAGGAGGCGCGCCGCCAGCACGCGATCGCCGTCGAGGCGCTGGCCTCGGTCCGGATGCCCCAGGAGGTGCGCGCGCAGTTCACGGCGCTCGCCGACTTCGTCGTCGTACGAAAGAGATGATCGGTATCGGTCGAACACACCGCGCTTAGTCGCCGGCCGGTGGCTCCCGCACTCTCGTCATCGCTCGAGCGGGGGGGATCCCCATCGCGCACGCCACCGGCCGACGGCGGACCCACAGCAGCACGACTCGCACGACTGCACGAAGGGGAAGCCATGACAGCGACGACCGACGGAAGCAGCGGGGCTCTCCCGCCCCGCGCTGCCTCGGCCAGCGAGACCGACGTACCGCTTCCGGAGGCGGCCGGGACGGTAGGTACCCGAAAGGCCGCCGAGCGCGCCCTGCGGCGCGCGACGGACTTCCTGCTCGCTCGGCAGGACGCCGAGGGCTGGTGGAAGGGCGACCTCGAGACGAACGTCACGATGGACGCCGAGGACCTGCTGCTCCGTCAGTTCCTTGGAATCTCCGACGAGAAGACCACCCGCGCCGCCGCCCTGTTCATCCGCGGCGAGCAGCGCGAGGACGGCACCTGGGCCACCTTCTACGGCGGACCCGGCGAACTGTCCACCACCATCGAGGCGTACGTCGCCCTGCGCCTGGCCGGGGACGCGCCTGAGGACCCCCATATGGCGAAGGCCGCCGCCTGGGTCCGCGAGCAGGGCGGCATCGCCGCCTCCCGCGTCTTCACCCGGATCTGGCTCGCCCTCTTCGGCTGGTGGAAGTGGGAGGATCTGCCGGAACTGCCGCCGGAACTCATCTACTTCCCGAAGTGGATGCCCCTCAACATCTACGACTTCGGGTGCTGGGCCCGCCAGACGATCGTGCCGCTCACCATCGTCTCCGCGAAACGGCCGGTGCGGCCCGCACCGTTCCCGCTGGACGAACTGCACACCGACCCGAGCGACCCCAACCCGGCCAAGGGCCTGGCACCCGTGGCCAGTTGGGACGGCGTCTTCCAGCGGCTCGACAAGGCGCTGCACCAGTTCCGCAAGGTCGCCCCGCGCCGGCTGCGCAGGGCCGCGATGAACGCCGCGGCCCGCTGGATCATCGAGCGGCAGGAGAACGACGGCTGCTGGGGCGGGATCCAGCCGCCCGCCGTGTACTCGGTCATCGCCCTGCACCTGCTCGGCTATGACCTCCAGCACCCCGTGATGCGCGAGGGCATGGCCTCACTGGACCGGTTCGCGGTGTGGCGCGAGGACGGCGCCCGGATGATCGAGGCGTGCCAGTCCCCGGTGTGGGACACCTGCCTCGCCACCATCGCGCTCGCCGACGCGGGCCTGCCCGCCGACCATCCGCAACTGGTGAAGGCCGCGGACTGGATGCTCGGCGAGCAGATCGTCCGGCCGGGCGACTGGTCCGTACAGCGCCCGCAACTTCCGCCGGGTGGCTGGGCGTTCGAGTTCCACAACGACAACTACCCGGACATCGACGACACCGCCGAGGTCGTCCTCGCCCTGCGCCGGGTCAGCCATCCCGATCCGGAGCGGGTCGAGAAGGCCATCGCGCACGGTGTGCGCTGGAACCTCGGCATGCAGTCGAAGAACGGCGCGTGGGGCGCCTTCGACGTCGACAACACCAGCCCGTTCCCCAACCGGCTGCCGTTCTGCGACTTCGGCGAGGTCATCGACCCGCCGTCGGCCGACGTCACCGCGCACGTCGTGGAGATGCTCGCGGTCGAGGGTCTCTCCCACGACCCGCGCACCCGGCGCGGCATCGAGTGGCTGCTGGCCGAACAGGAGCCGGACGGCTCGTGGTTCGGGCGCTGGGGCGTCAACTACGTGTACGGCACCGGCTCGGTGGTGCCCGCGCTGGTGGCCGCAGGCATTCCCGCTGCGCACCCGGCGATCCGCAGAGCCGTCTCCTGGCTGGAGCGCGTACAGAACGACGACGGCGGCTGGGGCGAGGATCTGCGCTCCTATCACAACGCCCGGGAGTGGAGCGGCCGGGGCGCCTCTACCGCCTCGCAGACGGCCTGGGCGCTGCTCGCGCTGCTGGCCGCGGGGGAGGCGGAGGGCAAGGCGACGGAGCGCGGCATCGACTTCCTCGCCCGGACCCAGAACGAGGACGGCTCCTGGGACGAGCCGTACTTCACCGGCACCGGCTTCCCCTGGGACTTCTCCATCAACTACCACCTCTACCGGCAGGTCTTCCCGCTCACCGCGCTCGGCCGCTATGTCCACGGCGAGCCGTTCGCCGGGGCCAAGGGGAGCTGATGAGCCGGAAGCCCGACTCGGCCCCGCTGCTGATCGCCTGCGCGCTCGGCATCGAGCACCTCGCCCTGCGCAGCGGTGACCGCACCGGCGCCGGCGGGCGCGTCACACTGCTCCGAACGGGTATGGGCCCCCGGGCGGCGGAACGCTCGGTCGTCCGGGCGCTCGCCGAGCCGGCCCACGCCGGGGCGGCCGTCCTCGCCACGGGCTTCTGCGCGGGCCTAGCGCCCGGTATGCACCCCGGTGACCTGGTCGTCGCCGAGGAGACCCGGGACCCGCGCGGTACCACCGCCTGCGTCCACCCCGACCTGCTCGTCAAGGAACTCGTGCGCTGCCTCCCGGGGCGCACGGTCCACACGGGACCGCTCACCGGTTCGGACCACGTCGTCCGAGGTCAGGAGCGGTCGGCACTGTTCGCGACCGGCGCGATCGCGGTCGACATGGAGTCCGCGGCCACGCTCCGCAGCGCCGTGCGGACGGGCCCGCGTCCGGTTGCGGCCGTCCGAGTGGTCGTGGACGCTCCAGAACATGAACTCGTCCGGATCGGCACCTTGCGCGGTGGAATATCGGCCTTCCGCGTACTTCGTGCCATCCTCCCGGCTTTCTTTGAATGGCACCGATCCTTGCTGCTCCCCCGGAGGTGAGCCAGATGGCCATGCCGCTGCGCCAGTCCATCAAGGTGGCGACCTATCTCTTCGAACAGAAGCTGCGCAAGCGGGACAAATTCCCGCTGATTGTGGAGCTTGAACCCCTCTTCGCCTGCAATCTGAAGTGCGAGGGCTGCGGCAAGATCCAGCACCCGGCGGGGGTGCTGAAGCAGCGTATGCCGGTGGCGCAGGCGGTGGGTGCGGTACTGGAGTCGGGTGCGCCCATGGTGTCGATCGCCGGTGGCGAACCGCTGATGCACCCGCAGATCGACGAGATCGTGCGGCAGTTGGTGGCCCGCAGGAAGTACGTCTTCCTCTGCACCAACGCCATGCTGCTGCGCAAGAAGATGGACAAGTTCACGCCTTCGCCGTACTTCGCGTTCGCGGTGCACATCGACGGCCTGCGCGAGCGGCACGACGAGTCGGTGGCCAAGGAGGGTGTGTTCGACGAGGCGGTGGAGGCCATCAAGGAGGCCAAGCGGCGTGGTTTCCGGGTCACCACCAACTCGACCTTCTTCAACACCGACACCCCGCAGACCGTCATCGAGGTGCTCAACTTCCTCAACGACGACCTGAAGGTGGACGAGATGATGATCTCGCCCGCCTACGCCTACGAGAAGGCGCCCGACCAGGAGCACTTCCTGGGTGTGGAGCAGACCCGGGAGCTGTTCAAGAAGGCGTTCGCGGGCGGCAACCGGCGCCGCTGGCGCCTCAACCACTCGCCGCTGTTCCTCGACTTCCTCGAGGGCAAGGTCGACTTCCCCTGCACGGCCTGGGCGATCCCGAACTACTCGCTGTTCGGCTGGCAGCGGCCCTGCTACCTGATGAGCGACGGGTACGTGCCGACGTACCGGGAGCTGATCGAGAAGACCGACTGGGACAAGTACGGCCGCGGGAAGGACCCGCGCTGCGCCAACTGCATGGCGCACTGCGGCTACGAGCCGACCGCGGTACTGGCCACCATGGGCTCCCTCAAGGAGTCCCTGCGGGCCATGCGCGAGACGGTCGCCCAGAACCCCGGAAAAGACGGGTGAGGCCATGACGGCCGTTTCCTTGGGCGTCCCCGAGGTACCGGCCCGGCCGATCGCCGAGCGACGCGTGTCGCGGCGGATCCAGGTCGGGCCGGTGGCGGTGGGCGGGGGCGCCCCGGTGTCGGTGCAGTCGATGACGACGACGCGTACGTCGGACATCGGTGCCACGTTGCAGCAGATCGCGGAGCTGACCGCGTCGGGCTGTCAGATCGTCCGGGTGGCGTGTCCGACGCAGGACGACGCGGACGCGCTGGCGACGATCGCGGGGAAGTCGCAGATCCCGGTGATCGCGGACATTCACTTCCAGCCGAAGTATGTGTTCGCGGCGATCGAGGCGGGCTGTGCGGCGGTCCGGGTCAACCCGGGCAACATCAA
>NZ_JBEYUZ010000034.1:0-43842 GCF_040643755.1 Streptomyces sp. NPDC047079 | reverse complement strand
CATTCCGAACCCGGAAGCTAAGCCTTACAGCGCCGATGGTACTGCAGGGGGGACCCTGTGGGAGAGTAGGACGCCGCCGAACAAAATTTGAGAAAAAGCCCCAACTCCGGGATGAACCCGCGAGTTGGGGCTTTTTCGCGTTGCTCACCAGACAGTCAGGGGCACGTCATCCGGATGGCGGGGCTGTGTCACGCGCCTGGGTCAGCGCCGAGGTCCGTGGTCCTCTTGAGCACAGCGCGCAGGGCACCCTGTCGACCATCGGGCTCGAAAACTCCTACGCCGACGCGGAAGCGAGCGCGCAGGGCTGGAACTGGACCGTGGCGGCCAACTCCAACCCGTACAGCGAGGAGGGCTGGCCCGCAAACTACCGGTCCGCGATGCCGGAGCCGAAGCGCAATCTGTACGGCCCGTGCCGGGTGATCAGGAGAGCGGGAGGACGACGACGGCTGATCCAGGGAGACCGGGGCCCTGACCGGCTGAGTTCCGCTCGCCGTAGCGGGAGCGGCTCGTGGAAAATGGGGCCGCACCCACCGCGTGCGGTGGTTACGGTGGCCGTATGTCTTATGTGATCAGGTCCATACGCCCAGACGAGTGGCCCGCGGTGAAGGAGCTGCGGCTCGCCGCGCTTCAGGATCCGGTCGCACGCCTCGCGTTCCTGGAAACCTTCGAGCAGGCCTCGGGCAGGCCGGACAGCTACTGGCAGGGGCGGGCGGCGATGGGTGCCGAGGGGGCTCTGGGAGTGCAGCAGATCGTCGCGGAAGGCGAGGACGGACGCTGGGTCGGCAGCCTGACGGTGCTGATCGAAGAGGCCGGCACCAAGGACTGGGCCGGTTTCCCGGTCGAGCGGAGGCAGGGGCATGTCGTCGGCGTGTTCGTTCGGCCCGAGCACCGCGGAAGCGGGCTGACCGAGGCGCTGTTCGAGACCGGCCTGAAGTGGGCGTGGGGGCGCGGGGTCGAGCGGGTGCGGCTGATCGTGCACGAGGAAAACGGCCGGGCCAGGGCCTTCTACCGCAAGGTGGGGTTCGTGCCGAGCGGGCTCACCGTCCCTCTGTCGGACGACACGGGGGAGTCCGAGCTGGAGATGGTGATCGAGCGGCACTAGGGCGCTACACCGGCAGTTCGTACCGCGGCCAGCGTGCCCGGGCCTGTTCACGGGAGCGGAGCAGGGCCAGGGTGGGCAGACCGCGGTCCGCTCCGGAGGAGAGCAGATCCGGGAGCTGGGGCACGGGAGCCACGGCCGCCACGTCGTCCAGCACGAGGGTGAGTGGTGGGTCGAGGCGACCGGAGGATGACCGTTCGGCCATGCGCCGGCCGCGCTCGACCACGCTGGAGGCGAGAGCCGTCAGAAGCGGCATCGCGCCGGGATGTTGTCTGGGGTCCTCGATGGATTCACCCACCACATAAAGCGTTCCCCCTTCGTTGATGAAGGAATCCAAGGCGAGGCTGTCATTTCGATTGGATGTGCATGCCTCTCGGATATTGACCGTGAAGAGGGAGGACAGGGCGCGTGCGGTCAACTCCTGGGCCATGTCGCGGCGTTCGGGGTAGGAGGTGAGGGCCGCCTCCAGCTCCCCGGCCGCGCCCGAAGACGCCTTCTGGTGCGTGCGCAGCGCCCGTACCGCCTCCTGGACCTGGCTGCCCTGAGCCCAGCGGTGGATGTGCCGGATGGTGCGGCCGTCTATGGCGGCGGCGTGCAGATAGCTCCGCAGGAGCGTCTCCGCCACATCGGCGACCGCCTGGTCGATTCGGGCCGTGGGGCGCACGGGGGCGAGCAGCGCGGTGGCGCGGGCCGCGGCGGTCGTCTTGTCCTCACAGCCGGAGGACGGGGACCAGTGCAGCCGCGCCGGGGTGTCGCACAGGTGGGAGGGGTCGTAGAGGAGGACGGGCCCGAGCTTGGCGCGGGCGTCCTTGGTCTCGGACCACAGGGCAGGGCTGGAGGTGACGACCAGAGCGGGACCCGCGGCGTCGCGCACGGCCTGGGCGGCTACGGGATGACGGATGTCGGGGGTCCCGAGGACCACGGACGGGGATGTCCCCGGGGCGGTGAACGCGGTGACGGGGGAGCCGGGCTGCTCGGGGGCGGCACCGATCAGCGGGGTGGGGGGTCTTCGCTCCGCCGCGGTCCTGAGGGGAATCGCCCGCGGCGTCGGGGGATCTGCCGCGAGGTGCTCCACGGCGTGGTGCTGCCCAACGGGGCTGGAGGCCGGAACCAGGGTGGAGTACGGCACACCGGCGTCCGTACTCCTCGCAGTGGTGGCCGGGGCAGGTGCGCCGAGCGCCGGGGCGGGCAGGCCGCTGGCCGGTGCGGGTGAGTCGACGGCCGGGGCGCGTGTGTCCGTGTCGGTGGCCGGGGACGGCGGGCCGCCCGTCGCGGCCCGCGCCTTCTTCCGCGCTCGTACCTCCTTCCACCGTGCCACCGTGCCGATCGCGAACACGGTCAGAACGAACAGCACCATCAGTTCGCTTATGAACAGGCCCCAGAACAGCCCGTACCCGGGCAGTTGACCGGCCGGTGCGTCCGGCCATGCGCCCGAGATGTCGTGGGGCTGGGCGATCAGATGGCGCATGGCCACCGGCGTACGGCTGAACCGGACGCCGTGCGGCCAGGCACCCCGCGAGAACCAGCCCGCGAGGCCCGTGGCCGTCCACACCATCAGCGTCACACCCAGCAGGAAGGCCAGTACGCCCACCAGCAGGCCGTCGGGGACGCCTCCCTGGCCGTTGCGCTGCTCCCGCTGTTCCTTGCCTGGTCTCATAGGGGCCCCAGTCTCAAGCCACTGTGGACTCGGACGAGCCGTCGAGGTCGCCCATCCGCTGTTCCACGAACGCCGCCGCTCGCTCCTCCGCCTCCAGCTCCGCGGCGCGCAGCGCGTCGTCGGCCGCCAGACGGTCGCTCGCCGACTCCGTCATCGCGCGGTCGGTGAAGACGAGCGGTCGCTCCGACTCCGTGACCAGGTGTTTGACCACCTGCACATTGCCGTTGACATCCCAGACCGCGATGCCGGGCGTCAGGGTCGGGATGATCTCCACGGCCCACCTCGGCAGACCGAGCACCCGGCCGGTCGCCCGTGCCTCGTCCGCCTTCTGGGCATAAATCGTCCTGGTCGACGCCATCTTCAGGATCGCGGCCGCCTCCTTCGCCGCCGCTCCGTCCACCACGTCGCTGAGGTGGTGCACCACCGCCACGAAGGACAGACCGAGCCGTCGGCCGAACTTCAGCAGCCGCTGGAACAGCTGGGCGACGAACGGGCTGTTGATGATGTGCCAGGCCTCCTCGACCAGGAAGATGCGCTTCTTCCGGTCGGGGCGGATCCAGGTGTGCTCCAGCCACACACCGACGATCGCCATCAGGATCGGCATGGCGATCGAGTTGCGGTCGATGTGGGACAGGTCGAACACGATCAGCGGGGCGTCCAGGTCGATGCCGACCGTCGTCGGCCCGTCGAACATGCCCCGCAGGTCACCGTCGACCAGGCGGTCAAGGACCAGTGCCACGTCCAGGCCCCAGGCCCGTACGTCGTCCAGGGCGACGTTCATCGCCTCCGCCGAGTCCGGTTCGGGGTGCCGCAGCTGCTCGACGATGTCGGTGAGGACCGGCTGGCGCTCGACGATCGTCTCGTTGACGTAGGCGTGTGCGACCTTCAGCGCGAAGCCGGACCGCTCGTCCAGGCCGTGTCCCAACGCGACCTCGATGATCGTGCGCAGCAGTGCCAGCTGGCCGGTCGTCGTGATCGCCGGGTCGAGCGGGTTGAGGCGGATGCCGTGGTCCAGGGCGGCCATCGGGTCGAGGCGGATGGGGGTGATGCCCAGTTCCTGGGCGATGAGGTTCCACTCGCCGACCCCGTCCTCGCCCTGCGCGTCCAGGACCACGACCTGCCGGTCGCGGAAGCGCAGCTGGCGCAGCACATACGTCTTCTCGAGCGCCGACTTGCCGTTGCCGGACTCGCCGAGGACGAGCCAGTGCGGCGCCGGGAGCTGCTGGCCGTACAGCTGGAAGGGGTCGTAGATGTAGCCCTTTCCGGAGTAGACCTCGCGACCGATGATCACGCCGGAGTCGCCCAGGCCGGGGGCGGCGGTGGGCAGGTAGACGGCCTGGGCCTGGCCCGTGGACGTGCGAACGGGCAGCCGGGTCGTCTCGACCTTGCCGAAGAGGAAGGACGTGAAGGCGTCGGTCAGGACGGACAGCGGATCCCGCATCAGGGCCTTACCTCCGAATGCCGGTGGCGAAGGGGAGCGTGTTGACGAAGGCCCGGTGGTGCTCGCGGTCGCACCACTCCAGCTTCAGATACGACTTGCCGGCTGAGGCACGGATGGTCCGCTTGTCGCGGGCCAGGGCCTCCGGCGAGCGGGCGGAGACGGTGATGTAGCCGACCAGGTTGACGCCCGCGGCGCCGCTGGCGAGGTCTTCGCCGCGCTGGTCGAGGCGGGAGTGGGCGGCGAGGTCACGGGGGTCGACGGTGCGGTTCATCTTGGCGGCCCGGCTGGCCTCGGCCACGTCGTTCGTCTTCTCGGTCAGCATGCGCTCGATGGCGACCTCGGTGGGTTCGAGGTCCATGGTGACGGCGACGGTCCGGATGACGTCCGGGGTGTGGACCAGCAGGGGTGCCAGGAAGTTCACGCCGACCGGGGTCATCGGCCACTCCTTGACCCATGCGGTGGCATGGCACCAGGGCGCGCGCGTCGACGACTCCCGGGTCTTCGCCTGGAGATAGGTGGGCTCCATGGCGTCCAGTTCGGCGGGCCACGCGTTGCGCTTGGTCATCGCCTGGATGTGGTCGATGGGGTGGTCGGGGTCGTACATGGAGTGGATGAGGGAGGCGAGCCGGCCCTGCCCCAGCGGCTGCCGTACGCGGATGTCGGCTTCCTGGAGCCGTGAGCAGATGTCGGTCAGCTCGCGCGCCATGACGACGGCGAGGCCCGCGTCGCGGTCCACCTTCTTTCCGCCCTGGGGCCGCGCCGCGCGGGCCATGGCCTGGGCCTCGGCGGCGAGTTCGCGGGTGTAGTGCATACAGGCGACGAGATAGGCGCGGTGCTGCTCGCTGCTCGTCGACACCATGGACTGGAGCTGGTCGTAGGACTCCCGCAGCCAGGCCGGGGCGCGGTCGTCGCCGCGCTGGGCGACGTCCTTGGCGTGCGCGTCCGGGTCGGCGGGCAGGGTGCGGGCCAGCATCTGGAGGCGGGTGACGAAGCCGTCGCCGTTCGCCACGTGCTTCAGGAGCGTGCCGAAGCGGTCGACGAGGGCCTCCTGGTCCTCGCTGTCGCGCAGGCCGACGCCCGGGCCCTCGATCTCGATGGCGGCGGTGACGGTGCGCCGGTCGGCGTGCAGCAGTACCGCGATCTCGTCGGGTCCGAAGGGGGCGGCGAGCCAGGTGATCCGCCCGATGCCGGGCGGCGGCCCCACCTCGACCTCACGCCCGTCGAGCCCGATGCCCGCCTCCATCACGGCGCTGCGGTACGTCGTCCCCTGCCGCAGGGTCCGCTTGTAACTCCGGTTGATCTCGAACCACTTGTAGAACGTGCGGTGCTTGTACGGGACGTACACGGCGGCCAGTGCGAGCAGCGGGAAGCCCATCAGTAGGACGATGCGCAGGGACAGGACCGGGACGAGGAGCCCGCACATCATGCCGAGGAACGCGCCCGCGATGATCAGCACGATCTCGCCGGATTCGCGGTTGCGGCCGACGATCGCGTTCGGCCGGGCGCGGCCGATCAGATAGGTCCGGCGGGGCGTGACCGGATGCGACACGTGGGACTGGGTCGTCAACGCCCTTCACCTCCTGTGCGGTTGGTGCTGCTGTTGCGGGTGCTGCCGGCGTGTGGGGTGTCGGCCGGGCTGGTACGTGGCGGGGGCGCGGACGAGGTGACGTGTCCGCCGCCCGGGGTGCGCGTGCTGTGCGCGGCCACACCGCCGGTCACGGGGTTGGCGGGCCGCGGCGGCTGGCCGCCGCCCGGGCCGCCGCCGGTGTCGGCGCGGCTGCTGTGGGTCTTGATGCCCTGGGCGACGAGGGTGGCGGGGGAGCTGATGACGGCCGCGGCCTTGCGCTCGGCGCCCTGCATCACCCGGTTGTTGCGGGAGGCGGCGATCTCGTCGCCGAAACCGGGGACGAATCGGTAGATCATGGCACTCGCGAAGATGGCGAGCAGGATGATGGCGAGCCCGGAGACCACGGCCGCGAGGGAGTCCGGGCCGTTGTCCGTGGCGAGGGCGCCGGCGAGTCCCAGCACGATGACGATCACGGGCTTGACCATGATCACCGCGATCATGATGCCTGCCCAGCGGCGGACGTGGCCCCAGAGGTTCTTGTCGACGAGGCCCGAGTAGACGACTACGCCGAGCAGGGCGCCGACGTACAGCAGGACCGCTCTCAGGAACAGCTCCAGATACAGCACGCCCGCGGCGAGGATCGAGACGAGCGAGACGAGGATCAGCATGATGGGGCCGCCGCCGATGTCGGTTCCCTTGCTGAGTGCGCCGGAGAACGCGCCGAAGAAGGTCTGGGTCTGGTCGCCCGTGGTCTTGGCGAGGACGTCGCTGACGCCGTCGGTCGCGGAGACGACCGTGTAGAGGATCAGCGGGGTGAAGGCGGAGGCCAGCACGGTGAGCCAGAGGAAGCCGACGGCTTCGGACACGGCGGTGGCGAACGGGACGCCGCGTACCGCCCTCTTGGCCACGGCCAGGAGCCACAGCAGGAGGGTCAGGATGGCCGAGGCCGCGAAGACGATTTCGTACTGGTGCAGGAACGCCGAGTTGGTGAAGTCGACGCTGGCGGTCTGCTTCACGGCCTCACTGAGCTTGTTGACCGTCCAGGCGGCGGCTTCGGCACAGCCCTTGGCGAGGGAGGAGAGGGGGTCGAGGGTGTCGGGGAGGGTGCTGGAGGGGCTGCCGGAGCCGGAGGTGTTGCCTTTTTCGCAGTAGTCCTTGGCGGGGCCGTGGATGAGGTCGCAGGGGTCGTTGCTCTTGGTAGGCGTGGGGCTGGGGGCCGCGACAGCACGTGCGGCGAGCAATACGGTTGCGCCCTGAACGGCCAGGAGCGCGCCAGACAGCTTGAGTACGTAGCGGTTAGCGGGCATAGGTGAACCCTCCGTACTCCTCGACAGCCTTGGCCATGTCCTCGGCGCTGGAGGCACGCTCATCGCCCGGGACGGGTGCAGGACCGTCCTTTTGAGAGTGCTGCACGATCTTCCAGTCGCCGTTGTTCCACTCGAGCTGCATGGTGATGGTGAACCAACTGCTGGTGACCGGGTTCGTGGAATTCTGTCCGGCGAGGCCAAGAAGGCCGCTGCACCAGACGTCCACGGTCGCCTTGTCGGGCGCGAAGCGCGTGGCATTGCTGCCGATGGGGCTGGTGCGCGAGACGAACGTGTAGCCCTGCGGTGTGGAGCCGTCCGCGTTCAGGCCGACCTTCTCGCTGAACTGTGGGGTATATGCCTTGTCCAGCGTGCCCTCGAAGTAGGCCACCCGTGCGGGTGTGATGATCGCCCTGAGGATCTCATCACGTCTGTCCTTGTTGAACATGTCGGCCGAGCCCAGGGCCACCGCATAGTTCGCCGCAGCCGACTGGGCCCCCTGTTCGTCTCGGGTGAAGCCCGAGGGGATCGTGCCCGGCTTTGAGCGGACCGGGCGTGTGCCGGTTGCCGCCGTGGGGGCCGAGCGTGTCTTGTCGTCGCTGTTGCCGCCCGACGAGGAGCCGCCCCCGCGGTTCGCGAAGGCGATCGCGGCGATCAGCAGGACGACCACCCCGACGACCGTGGCCAGGCTGCGCGAGGGGGACCGGCCCCGCCGGGCGCCCCCGTACACGTCACCGGCCCGGTGGGGCAGCCGCGTCCGCGTCTGCCCGACGCCGCCGTACTCTCCCTCGCCTCCGCCGGAGGCACCGTCACCGAGACTCACGCCGCGCACGCCCCCTCGAACTCGTGGTCGTTCCGCGCCCTGTGCGGAAACGCGTGGAAGTACGACGGTAGCCGTGCTGGCTCCCGCGCGTGCGCGGTGTGATGACTCGACATCAGGGAAACGCAACCTCAGCCGGTGGGCGCGACGGACGGATGGGTCGAAGGAGCAAGCCGGGGCGCCCGCACGGGACTGACGGGGCGCCAGGCGGGTCGTGGCGGTCCGGGCCGCCCTACACGGCCATGCCGTACACGATCGTGAACAGCGTGCCGAGCGAGCCGATGATGAAGACGCCGGTCAGTCCCGCGATGATCAGGCCCTTGCCCTGTTCGGCACTGAACGTGTCGCGCAGGGCCGTCGCGCCGATGCGCTGCTTGGCCGCGCCCCAGATCGCGATCGCCAGGCAGAGCAGGATGGCAACGGCCATCACCACCTCGACCATCACGCGAGCCTCGTTGCCCAGGCTGCCGAACGGGCCCCAGTTTGGGGCGATACCGCCGATGATCGTGTTGATGTCGCCTTTTGCGGCCGCGAGATGCATGTAAGTCACCGCCCCTGGTGGGTAGTTCCGTAGCCCCTGCCACGCGCGCAGAGGTCACGGTCATTCTCGCTGACAATGACGCCGTCGTATGTCGACTTGGCGTCATTGATTGGCGGGTTCCGTACGTGTCCCTTGCATCCGGCCCCGACAGGCCCCTCATGGAGGCGTGGGGCGGTATCGCAAGGGGTGCACGGTCACTGTGTGTATCACGGCAGGTCACCACGGGCAATGAGGTGCAAGCGGAACCTGTCGTGCGGTTCTGTCGTTAACCCCCTTTTTGCCGCGACGACTCGGGCCGGCTCCCGGGGTGACCCGTTCGGCCGGAACCTTCGGTACGGGGGTCACCCGTACGAGCGGAAGGTTATCTTCCTCGCCCACCTGCCGTGCGGAGCCGGTCTGTTGAGGGGGCGGAGACGGCTTGCCGCCCTACCGGTCGAAGGCCGGGTGAGGGTGCGTCCTGGTACTCGCCTCACGGGGCGTGCAGGGGGCTCCTGGGACCGGCCGGCCCATGCGCGTCCGGCCGCCGATGGGGACGGACGGATACGTCTCGAACTGGAGCACATCGCTCATGTGGGCGATGAGCGCTGGGCCGAGTTCGTTCCCGGCGCGGTGGGCGTGGGCAGGACATGGCCCTTGGTGAGTGAAAGTGGACGAGTGAACGAAGGCGGGCGAACGAAGGTGGGTGACGGTGATACGTCTGAAGGGGCGATGCCGCCCCGCGCCGGATGCGCACGCCACCTGCGGCAATGGACCTCATAGGCTAATTTCACGGTGCCCGCGGGGCCTTTCTCACCTTCGTGGGCCACAGTGGAAGGTGATGAACCGCATCACGCGCCCCTCTGGTAACCGCCGACACGCGTTCGTCGGTGCTCTCGTGCTGCTCGCCGTCACGACCTCCTCCGTGTCGGCCGCCGACGGCGGTCCCGGACCGCTGGGCGTGACCACCGAGGCCGGGATCAGCACGCCCGGTTCCCGGGTCGGTGCGCTCTTCGGCCCCGGCGGCGCCCTGGAGGGCGGGCACTTCTGCACCGCCTCCGTGGTGCGCAGCAAGGCCCGCAACCTGATCGTGACCGCCGCGCACTGCCTGGGAGGCGGCACCGTCTGGTTCGCGCCCGGCTACCGGGACGGCAGGGCCCCGTACGGGATCTGGAAGGTCACCAGGACATACGTGGGCGACGGCTGGAGCGATGACCAGGACGAGGACAGCGACATCGCCTTCGCCGCGGTGGAGACCGCCGGCGGTGTCGACGTCGAGGACGTCGTCGGCGGCAACCGGTTCGTCACCGGGCGGGCGGCCGGAGCCACCGCCGTCACCGTCATGGGATACCCCAACTCCCGTGAAACGCCCATCCTGTGCGTCAACAAGCCGACCGTCCACAGCGCCACGCAACAGCGGATCGAGTGCCCGGAATTCAGCAGTGGCACGAGCGGCAGTCCCTGGGTCGACGCCGACGGCGAGGTCGTCGGCGTGCTCGGTGGCCACGAACAGGGCGGCTCCACCGCCGACGTCTCCTACAGCGTCCTCCTGAAGGACGAGGCCGCGGACCTGTACCGGACCGCCGCGGGCGAGTGACCCCGGCCGTCCGGCGCGCCCGCCGGACGGCCGCAGGGGCCCGTTGAACGGCATCCCGTCACCGGTCGCCCCGGCGGTTGGCCGATCTTGTTCGCCGACGGTGGCCGGACCAGCTCCTTCCCGGTTCCCCCGCGCCCCCGCGCCCCTACACTGACGCTCGGCGGACTCCCGTTGGGCGAGGGGCGGTTGACGGTGCGTAAGGCGTGGATCTGGGCAACCGTTGCCGTCGGTGCCGCGCTGAGCCTGGTGATGGTGCTCGTCCTCGGGGTCTACGTGGTGGCCGGGAACCTGGCGAACGGCCTCGGGAGGGGGACCGTCGGGCTCGCCAAGAACGCCGTGCCCGCCGCCTATGCGTCGCTCGTACAGAAGTGGGGCAACTTGTGCGGCGCGATCAACCCCGCGCTGCTCGCCGCCCAGCTGTACCAGGAGAGCGGCTTCAACCCGCGCGCCAAGAGCCCCGCGAAGGCCGAGGGCATCGCGCAGTTCATCCCCGGCACCTGGGCCATCCACGGCATCGACGGCAACAGCGACGGGGTGGCCGACGTCTGGGACCCGCGCGACGCGATCCCCTCGGCGGCCTCGTACGACTGCAAGCTCGCCTCGTATGTGAAGGACGCCCCCGGGGACCCGACGGAGAACATGCTCGCCGCCTACAACGCGGGGGCGTACGCGGTCATCAAGTACGGGGGCGTGCCGCCGTACAGGGAGACCCAGAACTATGTGAGGACCATCACGACCCTGGCGAAGAGCTTCGCCGCGCCCGTCCGGCGGGTCGACCCGTCCAAGCAGGCGGCCGGCGCGATCTACTTCGCGCAGAAGAAGCTCGGCACCCCGTATCTGTGGGGCGGCGACGGCACCGCCGACCAGGGCGGGCGCTTCGACTGCTCCGGACTGACCAAGGCCGCGTACGAGAGCGTGGGCGTCGCGCTGCCGCGTGTCGCCAACGACCAGTACAACGCCGGGCCTCACCCGAAACGGGACGAACTGCTCCCGGGAGATCTGGTGTTCTTCTCCGACGACCTGACCGACTCCCGTGCCATCCGGCACGTCGGCATCTACGTCGGCGGCGGCTACATGATCGACGCTCCCAGGACCGGTGCGGTGATCCGTTTCGACCCGATCGACACCCCTGACTACTTCGGGGCGACGCGTGTCACCGAAGATGGCGCGAAAGCGCTGCCCACGACGGTGTGAACCGGGGTGGGAAGGACAGGTGCACGGGTGCCGGTCGGCCGAAACTCTCCGTCACCGCCACCTCCCTGAGCTGCGAAGACGAGTCTCTCTTCGATAACGTCTGCGTGATCATTGTGTGGAATGTGGAACGTGGAGAAGAGGGTTGTGCGTTCCTTCTGACGTAGAGCGTTGACGTACGGCAGCCGGCTTGACGTGGAGCGGATCTACGACCACGGGGGTGGTGGAGCGGCGCGCGCACCGGCGTGTCCGCGCAACGGGACAGAGGACGAAGGGGCCGCGTACGATGGCTGCACTCGCCGAATCCGGGTCGAACCCCGACGTCGATCTGCTGTATGACATCAATGGCCTGGCCAAGGACGCGCCGCACTGGTTCGACCGCGTCATGGCGTTCGTCGGCGAGTACGGGCTGCTGCTCGCCATGGCCCTGCTCGTCCTGTGGTGCTGGTGGACCGTGCGCAGACGGGGTGGTGCCGATGCGGCGTCCTCCGTCGCCGCGCTGGTCTGGGCCCCGCTCGCCGCCGGCCTCGCGGTGCTGGTGAACGTGCCGATCCGGGGTTTCGTGGAGCGCCCCCGGCCGTTCGTCGACCACCAGGGGCTCGACGTCCTCGTCACCGGCAAGACGGACTACTCCTTCGTCAGCGACCACGCAACGCTCACGATGGCGGCGGCCGTCGCCCTGTTCGTCGCGAACCGGAAGTTCGGGCTCATCGGCCTGGGACTCGCGCTGCTCGAAGGCTTCTGCCGGGTCTACATGGGGGTGCACTATCCGACGGACATCGTCGGGGGCCTGGCTCTCGGCACGGCTGTCGCGCTGCTGCTCTCCCCGCTCGCCATGGCGCTGCTCACCCCGCTCATGAAGGCGGTGGAGCGTTCGCCCCGCGCCGGACGACTGGTGCGGGCGCGAGGGGAGCGCGCGGCGCAGGCCGTGGTTCCCGGGACGCGCACGGAGCAGACGGCGGAGGAAAGCGACCTGGCGGCGTAACGGCCGCGGCCGTGCGGTTCGGCGGCTGCGGAGTGGCTACTGCGGCGGGACGGGCGCGCCCCAGGGCGCGGGGCGCGCTGCGGAGTGGCTACTGCGGCGCGACGGGCGCGCCCCAGGGCGCGGGGCCGTGCTCGGTGTGGCCGCCCCGCGCGGGGCGTTCGCTACAGCGCCTGCGGGAACGTGAAGAACCCGTTGGGGTCGTACTGGTGCTTGAGCTGTGTGAGACGGGCGGCCGCGTCCCCGTAGTACGCCTTCCGCCAGTTCGTCAGGGCCGGGTCCGTGTAGTTCTGGTACGCGGCCCCGGACGCGTGACCGCGCATGGACGCGTGCGCGGACGCCAGCCAGGACTGGGCAGTCGTGCCGGAGGTGCCCGCGCGCCAGCTCGCGATGTACTGCGCCAGCATGCGGGAGCGGCGGTGGACGAACGCCGTGGCCGTCGGGGAGACCCGGTTGACCGCGCCGCCGAGGGCGGTGAAGGCGACGCTTCCCGCGCCGCCCCGGACCTGCGTCATCTGCCGCAGGATCGTCTGGATGCCGGCCGCCGGGATCGAGCGGTCGAAGAAGTCCGAGCGCGCCGCGTACGTCTCACGGCCGAGGGCGCCCTGCGCGGAGCGGCCCGGTGTCGAACCCGGCAGATGGCACTGGGCGTCGGAGGAGAAGGACGAGCAGCCCGCGTACACCTCCATCGCGGCCTCGTACGACCGCCGCCGGAGCGAGACGGTGCGCGCCGGGGCGCCGACCTTCGCGGCCAGGCGGTCGACCGCGTTCTGCAGTTCGCCGTAGGTGCCCAGCGAGAACACCGAGACGGAGACGGTGGGCGTGCCGCCTGCCGCGCTCTCCAGGTGGCAGGAGGACCAGATCTCGTCGGGTTGGCCGGGACCCCACTCCTGCCATGCGCCGAGGACGGCGGCGGCTTTGGACCAGGGCCAGGACAGATAGGCCGACACCGCCTGGGGTGCCGGATGCGTCCTGAACCGCAGTTCGGTGACGACGCCGAAGTTGCCGTTGCCCGCGCCGCGCAATGCCCAGAAGAGGTCCTTGTTCTCGGTGGCGTTCGCGACCAGCTGCTTGCCGTCCGCCGTGATCAGCGTCGCCTGGGTGAGGCTGTCGCAGGTCAGTCCGTACGCCCGGGAGACCACGCCATGGCCGCCGCCCAGGGTGAGCCCGGAGACACCGACGGTGGGGCAGGAGCCGGCGGGTATGGTCACGCCCTTCGCGGCGAGCGCGCGGTAGACGTCGATCAGCTTGGAGCCCGCGCCGACGACCGCCTCGTTGCCGCTCGCCCGGATGTTGTTGAGCTTCGACACGTCAACGATCAGCCGGCCGTCGCCGGAGGACCAACCGGCGTAGGAGTGCCCGCCGTTGCGTATCGAGACCTTGACGCGGTGGGCCCGGGCGTACGCCATGACGGTGCGGATGTCGTCGGTGTGCGCCACGTACGCGACCGCCGCGGGCTTGAGGGAGTCGAAGCGGGTGTTGTAGAGCTGGTGGGCCGTGGGCCAGGAGCGGTCGCCGGGGCGGACCAGGGTGCCCGAGAGGTCCTTGGCCAGGGCCGTCCAGTCGGCGGCGCGGGCGCCGGCGCCGGCCGCACGCATCGACGTGCCCGCGGCGCTCGCCGTGTCCACGGCCGCCGCTGAGCCGCTCGTGCCGCCCGTGCACGCGGCGGTGACCGCCGTCGCGAGTACGGCGGTGGTTCCGCCGATGAACGTACGCCGTTGCATGTGGGCCTCCCTTGGGTTCCGTGGAACGAGACGGGCGGGCATCGCGGCGGGTTGCGCCGGGGAAGGCCACAGAATCGCTACAGCGCGGGGCAGTTACACCCGGTCTGGTCGATGGTGGATGATGTGTCCGGAATGGTCTGGTCGGCTGCCTCAGCCGGCGTGCCCCTCGGCGTCCGACCTCGCCAGACTGCGCGCTCTGCGGGCCGGCCCCCGCCAGCCGCAGGTGCACAGGGCCACGCAGAACCGGCCCTGTTCGACCGTCGTCGCGCGGTGTTCTTCCGGACCGGTGGGTATGTCCTGCTCTTCCACTCCGGCAAGGTTACCCAAGGCAAGTGTGTTGCCGGCCGACGCAAGTGCGGTGCACGCCAAGGCGCGTGACCGGCCGAGGCGCGTGACGGGTCTCCCTACTCGTCGTTAACCGGAACGACAGGAGGGACACCGGGACGGACCGGCTGGGGGTAGGCGGACGATGGTGGTGCGGCAGCACGGTCGGGTCGGTGCGGCGGTCGTGGCGACGCTGGGACTGCTGGTCTGCGGCACCTCGGTCACCGGATGCGTGGGCGGAGGGGCCGCCGCCGAGGACGACCCCTCCGGCACGGACGCCGTCCAGGCGTTGCACGGGGCGGCCGCGGCCCTGGTGCGGGCGGGCAGCTCCAGGGCGCGGACGTCGATGGAGATGGCCACCGGCGGGACCCGGGTGACCATCCGCGGCGAGGGCGTCTACGACTTCCGCGCCAGGCTCGGCCGGCTGACGGTCCTGCTGCCGCGGGATCCCGCGGGTACGGAGGAGCACCGCCCCATCACCGAACTGCTCGCGCCGGGTGCCCTGTTCATGAAGAACCGCGGCGCGGGGGTGCCCGCCGACAAGTGGGTGCGGGTCGACACGGCCACGCTCTCCGACGGCAATCTCGTCACCGGCGGCGCCACCGACCCGTACGCGGCGGCCCAGTTGCTGCACGGGGCCCGTAGCGCGAGCTACGTCGGAAGGGCCGAGGTCGCGGGCACGCCCGTGCGGCACTACCGAGGGGTGGCCGACATCGGGCTCGCGGCGCGGAGCGCTCCGGCCGCGGACAAGGAGCCGTTCCGGGCGGCGGCGAAAGGGTTCGCCACGGTCGAGGTGCCGTTCGACGCCTATCTCGACGACCAGGGGCGCCTGCGGAAGGTCCGCCACCGGTTCAGTTTCGTCAACGGCCGGCAGAAGACGACGGTCGCGGTGGCGTCGACGACGCTGCTGTACGGCTTCGGGGCTCCCGTCGACGTACGGCTTCCGGCGACCCGGGACATCTTCGCCGGGAAGATCGCGGAGCCGTGAGGAGGGCCGGGCGTCGCCGGGGGCGGGCAGGCCGGAAGTGGCGCGGCTGAGGGGCCGGAAATGGTCCGTCCGTGCCATGCGCGGCCCGTGGATCGCTCCCTACCCTAGGAAGTCGGTGACGGCAGAAAGAGGTGACGCACGTGGCTCCGGTCGGCGGTACGGCAGTTCAGGACCACGTGGCCCTCGCCGAGATCGAGCTGTGCGGTGACCTGATCATCGCAGCCTCGGCCGCACACGAGGACCGGCTCAGTCTTGAGAGCATCGACGAGGTGCTGAAGGTGGCCGAGGAACGGGACATGGTCGGCAGGTGAGCCGGCGTCCGCCGCACGGCGGCGGACGCCCCGCCCGTCCCCTCGCGGCGTCAGGTGCGCAGCAGCCGCCCGATCGCCTTCGTGGCCTCCTCGACCTTCGCGTCGATCTCCGCGCCGCCCTTGAGCGCGGCGTCCGCGACACAGTGGCGCAGATGCTCCTCGAGGAGCTGGAGCGCGAAGGACTGCAGGGCCTTCGTCGAGGCGGAGACCTGGGTGAGTATGTCGATGCAGTACACGTCCTCGTCGACCATGCGTTGCAGACCCCGGATCTGGCCCTCGATGCGGCGCAGCCGCTTGAGGTGCTCGTCCTTCTGCTTGTGATAGCCGTGGACGCCTCGGTCGTGGTCGGTCACCACGGCCCCGGCGCCCTCGGAGGGCACCGCCGCGCCGGCCTCGGTGGTCGTCATCGCGTCCTCCTGTCGACAGCTGCCCGGGGATCCCGGAACCGGAGGGTGACCCGCTGTGGCGGATCCTTTACTCCCGGCACGGACATATACCCCTGGCGGGTATATGGTAACGAATTTTGCTGGGTATGGAGCCCTTGGCCAGCGCTTAGGCCACGCCCGCACCGCCCCCGTGCTGATCACAGAGTCCGATGGGCGACACTGGAGGACGGCCCCTTAGCCGTGGCCGGATGATGCGCCTAGCATCAGCCTGACCGAAACCGAAGCATCTGAGGATCCCACGTGCGCTTTCGTCTGACCCCCAGGGAGACGAGCTTCTATGACATGTTCGCCGCGTCCGCGGACAACATCGTCACGGGCTCGAAACTCCTCATGGAACTGCTCGGGGCGGACTCCTCCGCCCGGGCCGAGATCGCAGAGCGTATGCGGGCAGCGGAACACGCCGGTGACGACGCCACGCACGCGATCTTCCACCAGCTGAACTCCTCGTTCATCACACCGTTCGACCGTGAGGACATCTACTCCCTCGCGTCCTCCCTCGACGACATCATGGACTTCATGGAGGAGGCCGTCGACCTGGTCGTCCTCTACAACGTCGAGGAACTGCCGAAGGGCGTCGAGCAGCAGATCGAGGTGCTGGCCAGGGCGGCCGAGCTGACGGCCGAGGCGATGCCGAACCTGCGCACGCTGGAGAACCTCACCGAGTACTGGATCGAGGTGAACCGCCTGGAGAACCAGGCGGACCAGATCCACCGCAAACTGCTCGCCCACCTGTTCAACGGCAAGTACGACGCGATCGAGGTCCTGAAGCTCAAGCAGATCGTGGATGTGCTGGAGGAAGCGGCGGACGCGTTCGAACACGTGGCCAACACCGTGGAGACCATCGCGGTCAAGGAGTCCTGAGGCGTCCATGGACACCTTTGCTCTGATCCTGACCATCCTGATCGCACTGTTCTTCGCGTATACCAACGGCTTCCACGACTCG
Organism: Streptomyces sp. NPDC047079; assembly: GCF_040643755.1. Lineage (NCBI taxonomy): Bacteria > Bacillati > Actinomycetota > Actinomycetes > Kitasatosporales > Streptomycetaceae > Streptomyces > Streptomyces sp. NPDC047079. The sequence goes on along the minus strand of NZ_JBEYUZ010000034.1, from coordinate 26,931 downwards.
GCGAACGCCATCGCCACCTCCGTCTCGACGCGTGCGCTGACGCCCCGGGCCGCGCTGGCGATGGCGGCGGTGATGAACCTCGCCGGTGCCTTCCTCGGCAGCGGGGTGGCGAAGACGGTGAGTGAGGGCCTGATCCAGACGCCCAGCGGCGGCGAGGGGATGGGGGTCCTCTTCGCGGCACTGCTCGGCGCCATCGTCTGGAACCTGGTCACGTGGTACTTCGGCCTGCCGTCGTCCTCGTCGCACGCCCTCTTCGGCGGGCTGGTGGGCGCGGCTCTCGCGGGCGGTACGCGGGTGTACTGGTCCGGGGTCCTGGACAAGATCGTCACGCCCATGTTCCTGTCCCCGGTGGTGGGCCTGATCGTCGGCTACCTGGTCATGACGGCGATCATGTGGATCTTCCGCCGGGCCAATCCGCACAAGGCGAAGCGGGGCTTCCGCATAGCGCAGACCGTCTCGGCGGCCGGCATGGCGCTCGGCCACGGCCTCCAGGACGCGCAGAAGACCATGGGTGTCGTGGTGATGGCGCTGGTCATCGGCGACGTCGAGAACTACGGCGACCCGATCCCGGTGTGGGTGAAGCTCGTCTCCGCGGCGATGCTGTCGCTGGGGACGTACGCGGGCGGGTGGCGCATCATGCGCACGCTCGGCCGCAAGATCATCGAACTGGACCCGCCGCAGGGTTTCGCGGCGGAGACCACGGGCGCCTCGATCATGTTCGCGACGGCGTATCTGTTCAGGGCGCCGATCTCGACGACGCACGTCATAACGTCGGCGATCATGGGCGTGGGCGCGACGAAGCGGGTGAACGCCGTGCGATGGGGCATCGCCAAGAACATCGTGCTGGGCTGGTTCATAACGATGCCGGCGGCGGCGGCCGTCGCGGCGTGCGCCTTCTGGTTGATCAACCTGGCGTTCCTGTAACCATGGGGCCGAGGCCCTGCGGGGCCTCGCAGAAACCTTTCTCCACCCCCTCCCGCGCCCGGCGAGGCCCAACCGAAGCGGCCGGCGCGAGACGGGGTGGTTTGTCTGTGCCCCCGTCCCGGGTTCCGCTTTCGAGATGCGGCGCCCGGGGGCGCGGCAACACTGGACCTATGACTACGAAGGCACTTCTCGAAGGCGGGCCGGACGATCTCGCAGGCAGGCTCGTGCCGATCGTTCCCCCCGGCAAAGAGCTGAAGATTCCGCACCGCGGCGGATACGAGCACTACAAGATGACGTCGCGACACGAGAGCAGCCAGGAGGGCCAGGTCACCGTCTACCAGTGGTGGGAACGCACGGAAGTCGCCGAATAAGGCGAGCGGGCCCGCCCCCGGGAGCCAGGGGCGGGCCCGCTTCTACCTCGCGGCGGCACCGCCATGCAGCACCGCGAGGGGTCTTCGGACCGGGTTCCGGATCAGCCGAAGCGACCCGAGATGTAGTCCTCCGTCGCCTGGACCGACGGGTTGGAGAAGATCCGCTCCGTCTCGTCGATCTCGATCAGCCTGCCCGGCTGGCCCACGGCCGCCAGGTTGAAGAACGCCGTGCGGTCGGAGACACGCGCCGCCTGCTGCATGTTGTGCGTCACGATGACGATCGTGAAGCGCTCCTTCAGCTCGCCGATCAGGTCCTCGATCGCGAGGGTGGAGATCGGGTCCAGGGCCGAGCAGGGCTCGTCCATCAGCAGGACCCTCGGTTCCACCGCGATCGCGCGGGCGATGCACAGACGCTGCTGCTGACCGCCGGACAGGCCGGAGCCCGGCTTGTTCAGGCGGTCCTTGACCTCGTTCCAGAGGTTCGCGCCCCTGAGCGACTTCTCCACGACGTCGTTCAGTTCCGACTTCTTGAAGCTGCCGTTCAGTCGCAGACCCGCCGCCACGTTGTCGAAGATCGACATCGTGGGGAAGGGGTTCGGGCGCTGGAAGACCATGCCCACCTCGCGACGGACGGAGACCGGGTCGACCCCGGCGCCGTACAGGTCCTCGTTGTCGAGGAGCACCTTGCCCTCGACGCGTCCGCCCGCCGTCACCTCGTGCATGCGGTTGAGCGTGCGCAGGAACGTCGACTTGCCGCAGCCGGAGGGACCGATGAACGCCGTCACCGATTGCGGCTCGATGGACATCGAGATGTCCTCGATCGCCTTGTGGGAGCCGTAGTAGGCGGAAAGACCGCTTACGTCGATTCGCTTGGCCATGACTACTTCACTTCCAGTATCAGTCGCTGAGGGCCCCGACCGGCGGAGCCGGAAATCGTCGCCTTAGCGACCGGTCTTCGGGGCCTTCCAGCGGGCGATGCCGCGGGCCAGCAGGTTGAGGATCATCACGAAGGCGATGAGGGCGAGTGCCGCCGCCCAGGCCCGGTCGTAGGCCGCGCCGGAGCCGGCGCTGTTCGCGTACTGCTGGTAGATGTACAGCGGCAGCGAGGCCTGCGGGTCCGAGAACGGGTTGCTGTTGATGAAGTTGGTACCCCACACCAGCAGCAGGATCGGCGCGGTCTCACCGGTGATGCGCGCGATGGCGAGCATCACGCCCGTCGTGATACCGCCGATCGAGGTCGGCAGCACCACCTTGAGGATGGTGCGCCACTTGGGGACACCCAGCGCGAGGGACGCCTCGCGCAGCTCGTTCGGGACGAGCTTGAGCATCTCCTCCGTGGAGCGGACCACCACGGGCATCATCAGGATCGCGAGGGCCAGGGAACCGGCGAAGCCGGAGTAGCCCATCTTGAGGATGAGGATCCAGAAGCTGAGGACGAACAGACCGGCGACGATCGACGGGATACCCGTCATGACGTCGACGAAGAAGGTGACGGCGCGGGCGAGCCGGCCGCGCCCGTACTCGACGAGGTAGACGGCGGTGAGCACACCGACCGGCACGGCGATGACGGTGGCGAGACCGACCTGCTCCAGGGTGCCGACGATCGCGTGGTAGATACCGCCGCCGGTCTCGGTGTCGGCCACCACGCCCATCGAGTGGGTGAGGAAGTAGAGGTCGAAGACCTTCACGCCGCGCTTGAGGGTCTCCCAGATGAGGGAGGCCAGCGGAATGACCGCAAGTAGGAAGCAGAGCCAGACGAGGCTGGTCGCGACCCGGTCCTTGGCCTGTCGGCGGCCCTCGACGCGTGCGGCGATGGTGTAGGTGCCGAGGACGAACAGGACCGCGGCGATCAGGGCCCACTGGATGCTGCTGTCGAGGCCGGCGGCCAGGCTGATGCCCAGTCCCACGGCGACCGAGCCCGCGGCGATCGCCCAGGGCGACCACTTCGGCAGGCTCGCACCGCGCAGGGTGCTCCGACGCTTGTCGCTGACGGCTGCGGTGCTCATGCGTTGGCCCCCGAGTACTCCTTGCGGCGGGCGATGATCACGCGGGCCGCGCCGTTGACCAGCAGGGTGATGACGAAGAGGACCAGACCGGAGGCGATGAGGGCGTCACGGCCCTGGTCGGTGGCCTCGCCGAACTTGCTGGCGATGTTCTGGGCGAAGGTGCCGCCGCCCGGGTCCAGGAGGCTGGTCTGGATGTCGAAGGTCGGGGAGAGGACCGTGGCGACGGCCATCGTCTCGCCGAGCGCACGGCCGAGGCCGAGCATCGACGCGGAGATCACACCGGAGCGGCCGAACGGCAGCACGGCCATGCGGATGACCTCCCAGCGCGTGGCGCCGAGGGCCAGGGCCGCCTCCTCGTGCATCTGCGGGACCTGCCGGAAGACCTCGCGGCTCACGTTGGTGATGATCGGCAGGATCATGATCGCGAGCAGGATGCCGACGGTGAGCAGGGAGCGCGGGGCGCCGCCCTGCCAGGAGAAGATGCCGGTCCAGCCGAGGTACTCGTCCAGCCAGCCGAACAGGCCGTCCATGTGCGGTACGAGGACGAGCGCGCCCCACAGGCCGTAGACGATGGAGGGCACGGCGGCGAGCAGGTCGATCACGTAGGCGATGGGCCCGGCCAGCCTGCGCGGCGAGTAGTGCGTGAGGAACAGCGCGATGCCGACCGCCACCGGGACCGCGATGGCCATGGCGATGATCGAGGAGACGACCGTGCCGAAGGCCAGGACCGCGATGCCGAAGACCGGCGGGGTCAGGTTGGTGTTCCACTCGAAGGTGGTCAGGAAGTCGCCCTGGTCCTTGCTGATCGCGAGGCTCGCCCGGTAGGTGAGGAAGACCGCGATCGCGGCCATGATCACCAAAAGGAAGATGCCGGACCCGCGGGACAGGCCAAGGAAAATCCGGTCCCCGGGGCGGGTGGCGCCACGGCTCGCGTGCTTACGTTCCCTCACGGAGGGCTGGCGCGCGGGCGGAGGCGCTTCTGTGTTCTGTGTGGTGGTGTCCATCAAGATCTCCGGTCTGCGGAGCCGTGGTGGGTGGCGGCTCCAGGCGGCGGTGCACCGGACGGTGCGGCCCGCCCCGTGAGGGGGCGGGCCGCACATCGGGTCAGCTCAGGCTCGAGATGGTCTCGCGAACCTTGGAGATGATCTCGGCGGGGATCGGCGCGTACTTGGCCTCGGCCAGCTGGTTCTGACCGTCCTCGGACGCGGTGTACGAGAGGAAGGACTTCACGGCCGCCAGGGTGTCGGCCTTGTTGCCCTTGTCGCAGGCGATCTCGTAGGTGACCAGGGTCAGCGGGTAGGCGCCGGCCTCGGTCGGCTGGTAGTTCAGCTTCAGGGCCAGGTCCTTGCCGGTGCCGGCGACCTTGGCGCTCGCGATGGCCTTGGTGGCGTTCTCGACGGTGGCCTTGGCCGGGGTGGAGGCGCCGGTCTTCAGGTCGACCGTCTTGATGCCGTCGGCGGCGTAGGAGAGCTCGAAGTACGAGATCGCACCCGAGGTCTGCTTGACCTGCTGGGCGAGGCCGGCGGAGCCCTGCGCGGACTGGCCGCCCTTGGCCTGCCAGGCCTTGCCGCCCGAGTAGGGCCAGTCGCTCTTGGCGCTGGCGATCAGGTACTTGGTGAAGTTGTCCGTGGTGCCCGACTCGTCGGAGCGGTGGAACGCCTGGATCTTCAGGGCCGGCAGCTTGGCGCCCGGGTTCAGCTTGCTGATCGCGGCGTCGTTCCACATCGTGATCTTGCCGTTGAAGATCTTGGCGATCGTGGCGGGGTCGAGGACCAGGCTGTCCACGCCCGGCACGTTGTAACCAACCGCGATCGGGCCGCCGACCATGGGCAGGTCGATGGCCTGGCCGCCGCCGGTGCAGACCTTCTTGGACTCGGCGGTCTGCTCGGGCTTCAGAGCGGAGTCCGAGCCGGCGAACGCGGTCTGGCCACCGAGGAAGGCGGTGACGCCGGCGCCCGAACCGGTCGGGTTGTAGTTGATCTGGACGTCGTGGCACGCCTGGGTGTACTGCTTGACCCACGCGTCGATCGCGTTCTTCTGCGCGGAAGAGCCGGAGGCCTGAAGCTGGCCCTTGGCGTTGTCGCACTTGATGGAGGAGGTGCTGGACGCCGAGGCCGAGCTGCCGCTGTTGGTGCTCTTACCCGTGTCATCGGAGCCGCACGCCGTCAGGGCCAGGGCGCCGGAGACGGCGACAGCACCGAGAGAAAGGGCGCGAAGCCGGTTCTTGCGCTGAAGCTTCACTTTCGGGAGTTCCTTCCAGGAGCCGCCGTCCGTGGCGGCGTGCGAAGTGTGGTAAGCCCGTCCGGGCTTGTCGTGACTGCCACGTGCGCCTGCACGCCTCATGCGCGCTTCGCACCGTGTACGGCCGAAATTAGGCAGAACAGGTGAAGCCGCCGATGGTCGAGAGTGAACGGAAGGTGAACCCCTGCGGTCGGTGTGGTTAGGTCACGGAACGCTTACGTCTCGGACACGGGGGCATTCCGGCGACCGGCCCGGGCCTGGAGTCCCTTGGCCTGCGGCTTTCGGCCAATGGCGGATTGTCTCCCGTTCCTCATGCGATCCCCGCACCTCCGGCGGGCGCGGGAGTCCATGGACTGACCGGCACCCCTTTTCGGGTGACCTGGACCGTTATGTCAGGTTAAGCGCGTCCAGGAAGGCATCGACGAGTTCCCTGTCGCGCGGCTGGGACAGGCGGGCCCGGGCCGCGGCGGGCGGAAGCCAAAGGATGCGGTCGACCTCGCGGTTCGGCGTGAAGGAGCCCTGCACCGCCTCGGCCGCCCAGTAACGGACTTCCTTGGGGCGGCCGCTCACCTCGTAGCGGGCGGTGGGCAGGGGCGCGCCGGGCGCGGCGGCGTACCCCGTCTCCTCCTCCACCTCGCGCAGCGCACCCGCGAGCGGGTCCTCACCCCGGTTGAGCTTGCCCTTCGGGTGGGACCAGTCGTCGTACTTGGGCCGGTGCACCAGACAGATCTCCAGGGCGCCGCCGACGGGAGAGCGGCGCCACAGGACACAGCCCGCCGCGCGGATGGTGTCGTCGTCGGTCATCGGTGCCCCGGCTCCTCTCGTCTGCCGTGCGACGCGTCCCGTCGTGCCGCACGGCACGGTGCGTCGCGCCATGCCGTGCCGTGCCTGTCATGCCGTCGTACGACTCCCTGTCGCGTCTGTCGCCGCCTGGCGCCGCGCGTCCGGGACGCCCGTCGCCCGGGCGCCTACGGAGTACCCACCGTCTGCCTCTGCCATGACTGCTGGAACGCGAAGCGGGCCGCCTCCACCTCATGACGCTGGTCGGCGTGCAGCACGCCCAGTGCGTACGCCGTCGCCGGGGCGATACGCGGGGTGCGCGCCGCCGCCGCGGCGGCCGCGGCGGCCTCCGAGGCGTCCCGGTGCCGGTTCAGGGCCTGGCCCGCCGCCAGCAGCCGTACGTCGACGGGCGCGTTCTCCCCGTGCAGCACCTCCAGGGCGTAGCGGTGCAGGCGCAGCAGCAGCCGGACCTGATGCCAGGGGCCGTCCTGCGGGTGCGAGGACGGGTCGGGGGAGAGGCCGTGGATCAGGGCCTCCGCGTTGTACGGATGGCCCGCGGTGATCAGCGGCAGCGCGGCCACCGCGTCGCACAGCCGTTCCTCCGCGGCGGCGGCCATCGGGCGCAGGTCGGCGGTGGCCGCGGCGGGCGTGAGCGGGACCTCGCTGGCGAGGACGGCGACACTGTCCGCCACCGCGTGGAACCGGCTGGAGCCGAGGGCCTGGAGGGCGGCGGAGTGGGCCCGCGTCCGGGCCAGCGTCAGCTGGCGCTCCAGCAGGGCGCCCGCCTTCGCCGCGCCGACGGTCAGATTGCCGCGCTCCGGGACGCCGGGCTGGCTGCGCGGGCCGGTGCCGGACTCCGCCACGGCCCCCGGCTGCTCGGGGAAGACCGAGGAACCCGACAGCCGGTGCACAGCGAGCAGCAGCCGTTCGAGCCGGGCCGCGTACGCGTGCTCGCGGGCCAGGGTGCCCGAGAGCCAGGCGAGTTCGGGACGCATCGCCTCCGACCAGTCCGCGTCCAGGAGGGGACGGAACGTGTGGAGCGTACCGCTGATACGGCGGGCCGAGCGGCGCAGGGCAAGCGCCGCGTCGCCGGTGTCGTCCGTGCCGTTCTCCCCCGGCCTCGACTCCTCCCCCACTCTCGACTTCGCTCGCGCGACGGGACCCCCGTGAGCGGGGGGGCCTCCACCGGCGCCCGTCTCCCGGTGCTGCCGCAGCGCGCGGAGGAACTCCGTCGCCTGGGCCCGCAGATAGCCCGCGAGGGCGTCCCCGCAGGGCCCGGCCGTGGGGTCGGTGGGGGGATCAAGGTGTTGCTGTGCCACGCCGGCGCCTCCGGGCGTCTATGAGCATCTCCTGGATGTTCCGCAGGGGGTGGCCGTCCACGTCGGTCGCGTGCCGGGTCCATTCGCCGTCCGGGCCCAGGTGCCAGGAGGCCGTGGTGTCGGACATACCGGTCTCGATGAGCCGGCTGAGGGCCGCCCGGTGCGCCGGGTCGGTGACCCTGACGAGTGCTTCGATGCGACGGTCGAGGTTGCGGTGCATCATGTCGGCGCTGCCGATCCACACCTCAGGCTCGCCGCCGTTTCCGAAGACGAAAACGCGCGAGTGTTCGAGGAAGCGGCCGAGAATGGACCGCACCCGTATGTTCTCCGACAGGCCGGCGACGCCCGGGCGCAGCGCGCAGATACCGCGCACCCACACATCGACCGGGACGCCCGCCTGCGACGCACGGTAGAGCGCGTCGATGATCGCCTCGTCCACCATCGAGTTGACCTTGATGCGGACGCACGCGGGCCGACCGGCCCGGTGGTGCTGGATCTCCTGGTTGATCCGGGTGATCAGACCGTCGCGCAGGGACTTGGGGGCGACCAGCAGCCGGCGGTAGGTCTCGCGGCGTGAGTAGCCCGAGAGCCTGTTGAAGAGGTCGGACAGGTCCGCGCCGACCTGTGGATCTGCGGTGAGCAGCCCCAGGTCCTCGTACAGGCGTGCGGTCTTGGGGTGGTAGTTGCCCGTACCGACATGGCTGTAGCGGCGGAGCGTTTCGCCTTCCTGCCGTACGACCAGGGACAGCTTGCAGTGCGTCTTCAGACCGACGAGTCCGTAGACGACGTGGCAGCCCGCCTCCTCCAGCTTGCGGGCCCACTTGATGTTGGCCTGTTCGTCGAAGCGGGCCTTGATCTCGACCAGGACGAGGACCTGCTTGCCGGACTCGGCCGCGTCGATGAGCGCGTCGACGATCGGCGAGGTCTCCGAGGTCCGGTACAGCGTCTGCTTGATCGCGAGCACGTCCGGGTCGGCGGCCGCCTGCTCGAGGAACGCCTGCACGGAGGTGGAGAAGCTGTCGTACGGGTGGTGCAGCAGGATGTCCCGGTCCCGCATCGCCGCGAAGACGTCGGGCGCGGACGCCGACTCCACCTCGGCGAGGTCACGGGGGGTGACGGGGACGAACTTCGGGTACTTCAGCTCGGGCCGGTCGAGGTTGGCGATGCCGAAGAGGCCGGTCAGGTCCAGGGGACCCGGCAGCGGATACACCTCGGCCTCGGAGATCTTCAGCTCGCGGATCAACAGGTCGAGCACGTACCGGTCGATGGACTCCTCGACCTCCAGGCGCACCGGCGGCCCGAAACGGCGCCGCATGAGCTCCTTCTCCAGGGCCTGGAGCAGGTTCTCGGCGTCGTCCTCCTCGACCTCCAGGTCCTCGTTGCGGGTCACCCGGAAGGCGTGGTGCTCCAGCACCTCCATGCCCGGGAACAGCTCCTCCAGATGCGCGGCGATGACGTCCTCGATGGGGACATAGCGCTGCGGGGAGGCCTCGAGGAAGCGGGAGAGCAGCGGCGGCACCTTGACGCGCGCGAAGTGGCGGTGGCCGGAGACCGGGTTGCGCACGACGACCGCGAGGTTGAGCGAGAGTCCCGAGATGTACGGGAAGGGGTGCGCGGGGTCGACGGCCAGCGGGGTGAGCACCGGGAAGATCTGGTGCCGGAAGAGTGTGAACAGGCGCGCCTGCTCCTTGTCCGTCAGCTCGTTCCAGCGGACCAGGTGGATGCCCTCCTCCGCGAGCGCGGGGGCGACGTCCTCGTGGAAGCAGGCCGCGTGCCGGGCCATGAGCTCGCGGGAGCGGGCCCAGATCATCTCCAGCACCTCGCGGGGCTGGAGGCCGGATGCCGACCGGGTGGCGACACCGGTGGCGATACGGCGCTTCAGGCCCGCCACCCGGACCATGAAGAACTCGTCCAGGTTGCTGGCGAAGATCGCCAGGAACTTCGCGCGTTCCAGGAGGGGCGTGTTCGGGTCCTCGGCCAGCTCGAGTACGCGCTCGTTGAACTGCAGCCAGCTGCGTTCCCGGTCGAGGAAGCGGCCCTGCGGGAGCTGGGCACCCTCGCTCTCCTCGTACGTGTCCAGGTCGGCGTCGATGTCGGGTTCGAGTTCGGAGACCGTCGCGGCCACCGTGTGCGGGCGGTGCGCGGCGAGGGAACCCACGGAGGGCTGCTCGATGTGCGTGTTCGCGCGACCCGAGGGCTCCCCCTCACGGGGGGTGGCGGGGGAGGGGTGGGCCGATGCCTGGGCGTTTTGCTGGCTCATGAACCCATTCTTTCGCGCCGAACGGGTGACGGGCGCGTCGGAGACTGCGGGCGGCGGCCCGGCGGACGGACGCCCGCGCTCCGGACCGGCCCCGTTGCGCGGGGGCGGCGAGGGCTCAGGCACGGCGGCGTTCATTGGCTGAGCGTCGCAAGTCCGTCTGAATCGATGGTTACGGCGACATGACGTGCGGGATAGCGGGGGGAGGCTCGCGGACGTCTGCAGGGGGCGTGGCGGCGTACGAGGGGCTGGACGAGGCGTATGCGCGGTCCTGTCCCCTCCATCTTCCCCTCCCGTTGCGGCGCGGCACGGGCGGGCCGGGCGGGCCGGGGCGGCGGACGGTCGGGAACTGGACGGTCGGGGAGGACGGGCGCGACGCCTCGGGAACGGTGGATGGCGGGCGGCCTGGGACGGTGGGCGGCGACGGTCTGGGGACGGTGGACAGCGGGCGGCGGGCGGCCGGGGACGGTGGGCGGCGACGGTCTGGGACGGCGGGCGGCGACGGACCGGCTGCCCGGTGAGGGGCAGGCTGCTCGGGGGCCGGCCGGGGCTCGCTGAAATTCTTTTCCGACGTGTGAACCGTTCGCGGGGGCGCGTCCGATGAAGGGGCGTGAGGGAAACGAGAAGTGACGGGGAGCTGCTGCGTGCCGCGGCAGACGGGGACCGTCGGGCCTTCGAGGAGCTGTACCGGCGGTATGCGCCGTGGCTCACGGCACGGCTGCGCGGCCGCTGCGCCGACCCCGGAGTCGTGGACGACGTCGTGCAGGAGACGTTCCTGGCGGTGTGGCACGGCACCGCCCGCTACCGCGAGGAGGGCGACGTGGCCGGCTGGCTCTGGCGCATCGGCGCCCGGCGGCTGGTGGACGCGCTGCGCGGCGACGGCGCAAGGGGCCGGCTGCGCCAGACACTGGCGCGGCTGCGGCACCGGCACGACGCCGGACGCCACCGCGAGGTGCGGCGGGTGCTCGAGGCCGTCGATCTCTCGGATGTGCGCGGCAGGCGCATCAAGCGGTTGTCCGGCGGTATGCGCCAGCGCGTCGCCCTGGCCGCGGCGCTCGTCGGCAACCCGGACCTGCTGCTCCTCGACGAACCGACCGTCGGTCTCGACCCCGAACAGCGCATGCGCTTCCGGGAGGTGATCGCCGAGGCGGGCGAGGGCCGGACGGTGCTGCTGTCCACCCACCAGACCGAGGACGTGGCGATGCTCTGCCACCGCGTGATCGTGATGGCCCGGGGCCGGGTCCGCTTCGAGGGCACCCCGGCCGAGTTGACCGCACGGGCCGCGGGCCGGGTGTGGAGCAGTACGGAACGCGACCCGGGCGCCCGCGCCGGATGGCGTACGGGTATGGGCACGTTCCGCAATGTCGGCGACCCGCCGAAGGGCGCCGACCTTCTCGAACCGACCCTGGAGGACAGCTACTTGCTGGTCCTCGACGGTGAGCCCGCGGAGGTGGCGTCCGTATGAGCACGGTCCTCGACAAGGCCCCCGCGGTCACCTCTCCCGTGCGAGCCGGCCGCCACCCGGCCGCCGCCGTCCTCGCGCTCGCCCGTTTCGAGGCGCGCGAACTCATGCTGCAGATCCCGGTGTTCGTCTTCTTCCTGCTGTACATCGGTTCCGCGCTGTGGAAGCTGCTGTTCCCCGGGGACGGTATGGACGAGTATCCGGTGCTGCACAGCGTCGACCGAGACTCCCAGTCCCTCCTTCTCTTCCTGTCCGTCGCCGTCCTCGTGTGTGTGAACGTCGCCGTCCTGCGGTCCCGGCGCCACGGCACGGACGGGCAGTTCGACGTCCTGGCCATGGAGCCCTGGCGGCGTACGGTGGCGCATGCGCTGTCCGTGGTGCCGTTCGCGGCGGTCACCGCACTGGTCGTCGCCGTCCAGTTCGACGAGCCGCAGCCGGGCTCGGCCGTGGCACTGACACTGGCGGTCGGGACGGCGCTGGCGCTGCTGCTCCCCGAGCGCTGGGCCCTGTTCGTCGCGGCGGACTCCCCCGGCTGGGCGGCGGCCCATCAGCGGTGGGCGGCCATGCTCGCGCTCACCCTGCCGACGGGAGCGGGGCTGCTGCCGGAACCACTGCGGCGACACCGGTGGCCGGCGCTCCGGCCCCATCACTGAGCAAGCCCCTCAGACCCCCTTCAGATCCCCCTCAGACCCCTCAGACCCTCAGTTCCCTCAAGGCCCTCAGCACTCCAGAGTCCCTCAGCACTCCAGAGTCCCTCAGCACTCCAGAGTCCCTCAGCACCCCAGAGGCCCTCAGGTCTCCGTCCGGTACATCAGATCCGTCTCGTAAGTGGCGAAGCCCAGCCGCTCGTACACCGCGAGGGCGGCCGTGTTGTCCGCGTCGACGTAGAGCATCGCGGTCGGCATGCCCTGGGCAGTGAGGTACCGCAGGCCGATCGTGGTGAGGGCGCGGCCGAGGCCGCCGCCCTGGGCGCCGGGGCGGACACCGAGGACGTACACCTCGCCGAGCTGTTCCTCCGCGTGGATCTTGGTCCAGTGGAAGCCGATCACTTCGGGGCCGTGCTCACCCTCGCGCTCCGCGAGGAAGAAGCCCTGCGGGTCGAACCACGGCTCGGCCTTGCGGTCGTCGAGATCGCGCTGGGTGAGAGAGCCCTGCTCGGGGTGGTGGGCGAAGGCCTCCGCGTTGAGGGCGAGCCAGGCCGCGTCGTCCTGGCCGGGCACGAAGGTGCGGACGGTGACACCGTCGGGCAGCTTCGGCTCGGGCAGTTCCATCTGGTCCAACGGGCGCCGCAGCTGGCGCAGTTCGCGGAAGAGGGTGAGGCCGAGGACCTGGGCGAGGTGCCGGGCCGCCGAGTGGCCGCCGTGCGCCCACACCCGAAGCCGCTTGCCGGAGGCGGCCAGGAGGGCGGCGCCCAGCGCCCGGCCGTGCCCGTGTCCGCGGTGCGAGGGGTGCACCACCAGTTCGGCGGCAGGGGCCTCCACCGGGTCGGTGTCCTCCAGCTGGGCGTACCCGACGAGCGTCTCGCCGGCCATCAGCAGCAGATGGGAGACGCCCTCGCGCTCGCCACCACGCAGTTGCAACCGCCCCTGTTCGGACACCGCCTGTTGCCCGTCGACCCGGGCGGCGTCGGTGAGCAGCTCTAGCACGGCCTCGGCCTGTGCGGGTGAGAGCGCGGTGACGGTCTCGATGGAGCGGGTCAGTGCCGGGCGGGCGGCGTCGTCGCTGGTCATGGATACGAGGGTAAGGGGCGGGCCGGGGGCAGGGGAGGAGGCATCCAGGGACGGCGGAACCGGCCCCCTCGGCCCCGAGGCCGCCTACTCGTCCGGACTGGGCTGCGGTGGCGTCGGCGCCCCCGGCAGCCGTACCGTCGCCACCGTGCCACCGCCGGCCGCCGGCCGCAGGGACACCTCGCCACCGGCCTGCTGGACCGAGCGGGCCACGATGGACAGGCCCAGGCCGGAGCCGGGTAGCGCGCGGGCCGAGGGGGAGCGCCAGAAGCGGTCGAAGACGTGCGGGAGTTCCTCGGCCGCGATGCCGGGGCCGTGGTCGCGGACGGACAGTACGCCGTCCGTGAGGGCGACCTCGATCGTGCCGCCCTCGGGGCTGAACTTCACGGCGTTGTCCAGGATGTTCACGACCGCCCGCTCCAGCGCGGACGGCTCCGCGCGGACGTACCAGGGCTTGAGATCCGCCGTGATCGTCAGCTCGGGGCCGCGCAGCCGGGCGCGGCGCAGGGCGTTCTCGACGGTGTCCTGCAACTCCACCACCTGGGCCTTGCCGGCGTGCAGACCCTTCTCGGGACGGGACAGCTCCTGAAGATCGCCGATCAGCGAGGCCAGTTCCGTCATCTGGGCCTTCACCGAGGCGAGCAGCGCCTTGCGGTCCTCCGCGGGGAGCGGGCGGCCCGTCTCCTCGCTGCGGCTGAGGAGTTCGATGTTCGTCCGCAGGGAGGTGAGCGGCGTGCGCAGCTCGTGGCCCGCGTCCGCGATCAGCTGCTGCTGTAGTTCGCGGGAGTTGGCGAGGGCCGAGGTCATCGAGTTGAAGGAGCGGGACAGACGGGCGATCTCGTCCTCGCTGGCCTCGTCCACCGGGATCCGGATGGTCAGGTCCTCGGTGCGCGCGATGTGCTCGACCGCCTCCGTCAGCTTGTCGACGGGACGCAGGCCCGCGCGGGCCACGGCCAGGCCGACGGCACCGGCGCCCACGACACCGAGGCCGGAGACGATGAGGAGGATCACGGCAAGGTCGTTGAGCGTCTTGTCGGTGTCCTTCAGGGGGTACGCCAAGGTCAGGGCGTAGCCCGGATACAGCGTCGGTCCGTCGGGGCCCGCGCTGAGCAGGGGCGTGGTCAGCACCCGTACCGGGTCGCCCTTGCTGTCGACGCTGTTGTGCAGGACGCCGTGGGTCGGGTTCCGGGCGATCTCGATGTCGTTGCGCGTGGGTTTGACCATGCCGACCGAGTTCGGGTAGACGCAGATCTGACCGTCTACATTGACCACCTGTGTGAAGTAGGTGCTGAGCTCGGGGCCGCGGTCGTCCTGTGGGGAGGGCGTGGTCGTGCAGTCGGCCAGGACGCGTTCCAGACCGCCCGGCCGGACCGGCGCGCTGGAGCTCTTCAGGTCGTGGTCCACCTGCTCGTAGAGCTTGCCCTGGACGATGAACCAGCAGCTCACCGACACCGCCGCCACCCCGAACGCCACCGCCGCCGCCACCAGCAGGGCGAGGCGGGAGCGCAGCGGCAGGGAGCGGAAACGCTTGATCACTCGGCGCCGCCCTGCCGCAGGACGTAGCCCACACCGCGCACCGTGTGCACCAGACGGGGCTCGCCTCCCGCCTCCGTCTTGCGGCGCAGATACATCACGTACACATCGAGGGAGTTCGACGACGGCTCGAAGTCGAAGCCCCAGACCGCCTTGAGGATCTGCTCCCGGGTCAGCACCTGGCGCGGATGTGCCATGAACATCTCCAGGAGCGTGAATTCGGTGCGGGTCAGTTCCACCGCCCGCCCGCCCCGTGTGACCTCGCGCGTCGCCAGGTCCATGCGGAGGTCGGCGAAGGTCAGTGCCTCGTCCTCCGGGGCGCCGACCGCCGTGGCCACGTAGGAGCTGCGGCGGAGCAGGGCGCGGATGCGGGCGAAGAGCTCGTCCAGTTCGAAGGGCTTGACCAGGTAGTCGTCGGCCCCGGCGTCGAGACCGGTGACACGGTCGCCGACCGTGTCCCGGGCCGTGAGCATGAGGATGGGGGTGGTGGTGCCCGCGCCGCGCATCCGGCGGGCGGCGGTGAGGCCGTCCATCCGCGGCATCTGGATGTCCAGGACGACCAGGTCGGGCTGGTACGCCGTCGCCTTCTCCAGCGCGTCCGCGCCGTCCACGGCGACCTCGGTGTCGTAGCCCTCGAAGGCGAGGCTGCGCCGGAGTGCTTCGCGGACCGCCGGCTCGTCGTCGACGATCAGAATGCGCTGGGGTTCACGGTCGCCTTCGGCGGGGCTCATGGATATGGGGTTCCTAGGAGTGCGACGGGACGGTGGCTGAACGTCTTCAGCCTCGCATGTTTCCCGGCGTGGACGGAAAGGACTGGACCGGTGCCGGCGCCGGGGGCGTACGCCGTACGGAGGGCAGGGCCGGCGCCGGCGCCGTGCGGGCCTGCGGACCAGGCGGGGTACCGGCGCCGACGGGTACGGCCGCGTGGGGTGGACGGGTGGGGTGGGGGTGGGCGGCGTGCGGGGTGGACGGATGCCGGTGCCGGGGAGGTACGGCGTGCGGGTCAGCTCAGCGCCACCGTGAGCCGGTTCAGCGGCACCTTGCGGCGGTGCGGGCGCGCGACGTTGGTGCGCCGCAGGCCCATCAGCTGGGGGACCGCGACCTCCCGGACCTCGGGGGCCCGGGTGACCGGGGCGCGCAGCTCGTACGTCCTCGGCGCGGGCGCCGCGGTGGTCACGACGGTGCGGAGTTCGTACGCCTCGGGGGCGGGGGCCGCCGGGCGGTGGAGTCCGTGCGCCACGGCCAGGGCCAGGGAGACCCTGGCGGGGCCGATGGGAGCGGTCGTCTCGTGCAGAACCTGCTTGATCATGTCGTGCTCCTTACCAGCCGCCCTACCGGGCGCCCGCTCAGCTCCGGGAACCGGAGCGGAGGGTCGCCAGGTCGGACTTGACGGTGTTGATCGGGATGGCGAAGCCGAGGCCCACACTGCCGGTGCTCGACGAGGTCGAGTCCGAACCGGCCGAGTACATCGCCGAGTTGATGCCGATGATGTTGCCGTTCATGTCGATGAGGGCGCCGCCGGAGTTGCCCGGGTTGAGGGACGCGTCCGTCTGGATCGCCTTGTACGTGGTGGTGGAGGACCCGGTGTCGCCGTTGAACTGGCGGCCGCCGAACTCGAACGGCCACCGGCCGTTCCCCTGGCCCTGGCCCTCGTCGGTCGAGACGGTGACGTCGCGGTTGAGGGACGAGACGATGCCGCTGGTGACCGTGCCGGTCAGGCCCTCGGGGGAGCCGATCGCCACGACCTGGTCGCCGACCTGGACGCCGTCGGAGTTGCCGAGCGTGGCGGCCCTCAGGCCGGAGGCGCCCTCCACCTTGATGAGGGCGATGTCCTTCTTGCTGTCGGTGCCGACGACCCGGGCGGTGTAGGACCTGCCGCCGCTCGTGGTCACCTTGATCGAGGAGGCGCCGGAGATGACGTGGTTGTTGGTGATGATCTCGCCGGCGCTCGTGATGATCACGCCCGAGCCGGTCGACTGGCCGGAGTTGGAGGTGGCGCTGATCTCCACGATGCTCGGGCTGACCGCTGCGGCCACCCCCGCGACCGTGCCCTTCTTGCTGGAGGGCACGACGGTGGTGCTGGTCGAGCTGGAGGGGACCGTGTTCTTGCCGGTGAGTTCCTGGATGCCGTACGCCGTGCCGCCGCCTATGGCCGCGGCGACGATCGCCACGGCGGCGAGGAGGGCGAGCGGCCCCTTGGCGCGCCGCTTCGGGGCGGGCGCCGCGGGGGCGGCGTCGAGGGGAGCGCTTCCGCCGCCGTCGCCTGCGTCATGACCCGGGGCGGCCGTCGCCGACGGCTGTGCGGCCGGTCGGGCAGGCTCGTAGGCCGGCGGAGGCGGCCACTCCGGGTTCACAGGGGGAGAGACGTGCTGCTGCCAGGGGTACGCGGACTGGTGCCCGTCATCCTGGGGGGACTCGTACTCGCCGCTGCGGCGGAAGCTCTCGGTCATGTAAGAGAGAGTGTCCCGCGATCATGAGAGCCAGCTGAGTCGCCGCTGAGAAGCCCGACAGAACCTCGTATGCCCGATATAAAGGCGCCCCGAAGAGGCCCAGACGAACGCGCCCCGCAGAGGCCCTGGAGGGCTGGGGCTCGGGAAGGCCCCAGGAGGCCGGGGACCCCTGGCGCCATGGAGGTCAGGGAAACTTCAGGTGTCCGGGAGGTGAGGGGACAGGGTGCGGGGAACGAACGTTTGTCTGAGGTTTGTGTAGCCCGTGTGACGGAAGGGCGCCCGAGGCTACGATCACGGCAACCGGAGGGGGGCTCCGCGGTTTCACCCGACTGCACTGCGCGGCTTTTGCGCCGCGCTGCGTCGGGCCGGTGCGTCGTACGCCTCCCTCGGGCCCTTGTCTACGACACACCCAGGAGCCCTGAGTGATACGTGCCCTGCGCGGCCGCTGGAGACGCCCCACCGTGGCGCTTCCCGCGGCCGCCCTCGCGCTGGCCCTGACCGGCGTCGGCGCCCTGGCGGCCCAGTCGGCGGCCGCCGCCGACGGACTCCCCAAGCCCGGAGTCACCCAGCAGCGGACCGGCGTCCCGAAGCCGGCCGCCTCTTCCGAGGAACTGCACGAGCGACTGATCAACGCCGCCAGGAAGCAGGCGGCCGTGAACAAGCAGCAGGCGCAGCGGGCGGCCGCCAAGGCACCCGCCGCCGGCACGGGCAAGCCGTCCTCGTTCATCATCGGCGGCACGGAGACGACGATCGCCTCCGCGCCCTGGATGGTCCAGCTCGGCTACTACGACCCCAACACCGACGAGGGCTACTTCTGCGGCGGCACCCTGGTCGCCCCGAACAAGGTCCTCACCGCCGCGCACTGCGTCGCGGGCCTGAACTGGGCCGCGAACGGTGTTGTGCGGTCCGGTTCCGCCGACCTCAACGGCGGAACCGTGGTGGGTGTCCTGCGTCAGTGGAACCACCCGCGCTACAACCCCGACACCATTCAGAACGACATCGCTGTCCTCACCCTCGACGAGCCGCTGCAGCAGCAGTGGATGCGCCTGGCCGCGTCGAACGACAGCGCGCTCTACCAGCCCAGCACCACCCCCAACGCCACCGTCTACGGATGGGGTCTGACCTCCGGTGCCGACGGCGCCGACCTGTCGGCCACCCTGCGCAAGGTGAGCCTGCCGATGGTCGCCGACGCGACCTGCGACAGTGCGATGAAGTCGGTCATCGGCGCGGACTACTTCGCCGAGGGCTCGATGATCTGCGCCGGCACTCCGGCCACCGGCAGCGACGAGGGCACCAAGAGCACGTGCAACGGCGACTCCGGCGGCCCGCTCGTGGTCGGCGGCAAGATCGTCGGTGTGGTGTCGTGGGGCGTCGCGGGCTGCACCGCCAAGGGCGCCTACCCGGTCTTCACCAAGGTCTCCTCGTACACCTGGGCCGCGCAGCCGCGCATCGACGACACGGACCTGTCCTACGACGGCCGCGCCGACCTGCTGGCCCGCACTCCGTCCGGCGGCCTGTTCGAGCAGGACAGCAAGGGCACCTCGCTGGCCTCGCGCGTCTTCGGCAGCAGCGGCTGGGAGGGCGCCAGCTGGGCCCTCCAGGCCAACCTGGACCGCGACATCTACCAGGACCTGATCGTCCGCGACAAGGTCGACGGCAAGCTGTACCGCAGCTACTTCGACCAGGCCGCCCAGCAGTTCACCTGGATGCAGATCAGCTCGGTGTGGGGCGGCTACAAGTCGTACGCCGTCCCGGGCGACATGACCGGTGACGCCCGCCCCGACCTGGTCGCGGTGGACTCGGACGGCTCGGTGTACCTGTACCCGGGCAAGGGCAACGGCCAGTTCTACGGCCGGGTCAAGGTCGTCGACCGCGCCTGGAAGGGTGTGAAGATCTTCGGCCGGGGCGACCTGTCCGGCGACGGCAAGGCCGACCTGCTGGTCCGCTCCGGCGACGGCACCCTGTGGCTGTACCGGGGCACCCAGCAGGAGAAGACCCCGTGGTCCGCTCGGATCAAGGCGCGCACGGGCTGGAACTTCACCTCGTACGTGACCAACGGCGATGTGACGGGCGACGGCATCGCCGATGTCATCACCCGCGACTCCGGCGGCACGCTGTGGCTCTACCCCGGCACCAACAAGGCGTCCTCGTCCCTGTTCGGGTCGAGGATCAGCCTCGGCACCGGTTTCAACCAGTACAACCTGCTGTTCTGAGCATCCTCGGCAGCACAGCCCGGGCGACGGCCCGCCGGTTCACCGGCGGGCCGTCGCCTTTTCGGCACCCGACGGCATCACCGGCCGTCTCACACGACCGGCGGCGGAAACCCGCCCTCTCGCGGAATCCGACGGCGGAAAGCTGGCCCTCTCGGGGTCCGGCCTTCTCGGGGTCCGGCCTTCTCGGAATCCGGCCCTCTGGGCGTCCAGCACTGGGGCAGCCCCTCTCGCCGCCAGGACCGCCCCTCTGCCGGAACGGAAGCCGGGCAGCTCAGCCCTCGCACCCGCAGGACCGCCGCACCACCAGCCGCGACGGGAACTGCTTGACCCGCTCACGCCGCGAGCCGGCCACGCGCAGGCCGTCGTCGAGGACGAGGTCCACGGCCGCCTGGGCCATCGCCGACCGGTCCGAGGCCACCGTCGTCAGCGGCGGATCCGTGAGCGCCGCCTCCTTGACGTCGTCGAAGCCGGCCACGGCCAGCTCGCCCGGCACGTCGATGCGCAGCTCGCGCGCCGCGCGCAGCACGCCGATCGCCTGGTCGTCGGTGGAGCAGAAGATGGCCGGCGGACGGTTCGGCCCGGACAGCAGCTCCAGGCCCACCCGGTACGCGTCGTAACGGTTGTACGGCGCCTCGAACAGCCGGCCCTCCGTCGGGAGCCCGGCCTCCTGCATCGCTCGCCGCCATCCCTCGACGTGGTCGGAGACCGGGTCGCCGACCGCCGGCGTCTCCGCGGTGCCGCCCATACAGGCGACGTAGGGGTAGCCATGCTCCAGCAGGTGGCGTACGGCGAGCTGGGCGCCGCCGAGGTCGTCGGTGACGACCGCGACGTCGTCGATCGCCTCGGGCCGCTCGTGCAGCAGCACCACCCGGGCGTCCCACGCGTCGATCTCGGCGGCGGCGTGGTCGTTGAGCGCGTGGCTGACCAGGATCAGCCCGGAGACGCGCATACCGAGGAAGGCGCGCAGATAGTGGACCTCGCGCTCGGCCACGTAGTCGGTGTTGCCGACGAGCACCATCTTTCCGCGCTCGGCGGCGGCCTGCTCGACAGCGTGCGTCATCTCGCCGAAGAAGGGCTGGCGCGCATCCGGGACGATCATGCCTATGAGGTCCGTGCGGCGCGACGCCATGGCCTGGGCGACCCGGTCGGGCCGGTACCCCAGCTCCTTGATCGCGGCGAGGACACGCTCGCGCGTGGCCGGGGCGACCGGCCGGGGTCCGTTGTTGATGACGTAGCTCACGACCGCCGTGGAAGTCCCCGCCAGCCGCGCCACATCGTCCCGAGTCACCTTGGCCACGCGCGGAGTCTACGCGGATGGACCGGCCCCTGGGCAGGCCGTAAGCGGTTCTATGCCTCAGCCGTGACCTCGGCCGCGGACACGGCCGCCGTCTCGCCCGCCTCCGCCGGCTTCGGCCGGCTCGCCTTGGCCTTCGCCTCCTCGGCCGCGCGGTCCACCTTCTCCGGGGTCACGAACCGGTAGCCGACGTTCCGGACGGTGCCGATCAGCGACTCGTGCTCCGGGCCGAGCTTGGCGCGCAGCCGTCGTACATGGACGTCGACCGTGCGCGTACCGCCGAAGTAGTCGTAGCCCCAGACCTCCTGGAGCAGCTGGGCGCGGGTGAAGACGCGGCCCGGGTGCTGCGCGAGGTACTTCAGGAGCTCGAACTCCTTGAAGGTGAGGTCGAGGACGCGGCCCTTGAGCTTGGCGCTGTAGGTCGCCTCGTCGACGGACAGGTCGCCGTTGCGGATCTCCATGGGGGAGTCGTCGTTGACGATCTGCTGGCGGCCCATGGCGAGGCGCAGCCGCGCCTCCACCTCGGCCGGTCCCGCGGTGTCCAGCAGGACGTCGTCGATGCCCCAGTCCGCGGTGACGGCGGCGAGGCCGCCCTCGGTGACGACGAGGATCAGGGGGCAGCCGGGGCCGGTGGACCGCAGCAGCTGGCACAGGCTGCGCACCTGGGGAAGGTCCCGGCGTCCGTCGATCAGGATGACGTCGGCGCCCGGGGTGTCGACCAGGGCGGGGCCTTCCGCCGGAGCCACTCGCACGTTGTGCAGGAGCAGGCCGAGAGCGGGAAGCACCTCCGTCGACGGCTGAAGAGCGTTGGTCAGGAGCAGCAGGGAACTCATCGCGCCCCTCCCTCGTCAAGCTCTCGGCTTCGCCCGGGCAGGGAGGGCCCCCATGCCCTGGTCGTCATACGTTCGTGCAGGATTCGCTCGCCCATAACGTCTGGTTCCTCCTCGGTCCCTTCGAGGACGTATGCGGCACTGCTTCGTACCTGGCGAATCCCGCACCCCCGGGACCCGCTATGTGTTCGACGGCCCGTACACCTGCGGTTTCCCACGTCGTATACAACGCTTCCGAAAGCACAAAAGGACCCGGGGGCTACGCTGCCCGAGTCCTCTGCCCAGCAGAATAGCCCACATGAGCACTGGTCGGGCAGGTCACACGGCACGATTCACGGTTCGTCCGGACTCTGAGACGGCGCGTCATGGGCCTTTGAGGACGTTCCTGCGCACCGTTGACGGGGTCGCGATCGACGCCGCCTACGATCCGGGCTCCGCCGGATACGACGCCGTACACGCCACCGGGCGTGCATCGGCCGGTCATCAGCGGGATCTTGTGTTCGTCGTCGCACACGGCTTCACCGGTGATCTGGAGCGGCCTCACGTCCGCCGGATCGCCCGCGTCCTCGCCGGGCGCGGGGCGGTGGTCACCTTCTCCTTCCGCGGGCACGGGGCGTCGGGGGGACGCTCGACGGTCGGCGACCGGGAGGTGCACGACCTGGCGGCCGCGGTGCGCTGGGCACGCGAGCTGGGGCACTCCCGGGTGGTCACCGTCGGCTTCTCGATGGGCGGGTCGGTGGTGCTGCGGCATGCGGCGCGGCACCAGCGGGACGCGGCCACCGACGTGGTGGTGGCCGTCAGCGCCCCCGCCCGCTGGTACTACCGGGGTACGGCCCCCATGCGGCGGCTGCACTGGCTGGTGACCCGGCCCGAGGGCCGCCTGGTGGGCCGTTACGGCCTGCGCACCCGTATCCACCACCGCGACTGGGACCCGGTTCCCCTCTCGCCGGTGCAGGCCGTCCCGCTGATCGCGCCGACCCCGCTGCTGATCGTGCACGGCGACCTGGACGGCTACTTTCCCCTCGACCACCCGCGGATGCTGGCGAACGCCGCGCCCGGGCACGCCGAACTGTGGCTGGAGCCGGGCATGGGCCATGCCGAGCACGCGAGCGACGACGAGCTGATGACGCGGATCGGGGCGTGGGCGGTCTCGCGCGCGGGCTAGCCTGACGGTGTTCACCACGACGGAGTTGAGGAAGCAGATGGCAAAGGGCACGGTGCGCTACTGGGCCGCCGCCAAGGCCGCGGCCGGGACCGCCGAGGAGCCGTACGACGCGACCACGCTCGCGGAGGCGCTCGACGCGGCCCGCGAGCGACACCCCGGGGAACTCGTCCGTGTGCTGCGGCGATGCGCCTTCCTCATCGACGGTGACCCGGTCGGGACCCGCGCGCATGAGACGGTACGGCTGGCCGAGGGCGGCACGGTCGAGGTGCTCCCGCCGTTCGCAGGAGGATGAGCGATGAGCAACCAGCCCCATGAGGGGTACGACCCGGGCTACGACCCCCACCGACAGCAGGGCCACCAGCAGCAGGGGTACCAGCAGGCGGGACATCAGCAGGGTTGGTACGACCCGAACCTGGCCGCGCATCCCCAACAGCAGCAGCAGTATCCGCAGCAGCAACAGCAGCAACCACAGCAACAGCAGCAACAGCAGCAACCCCAGCAGCAGCCGCAGTGGAGCGGGCAGTGGCAGGGGCAGGCCTACGGGCAGCCGTTGCCGCAGGAGGCCCCCCACGACTCCCACGGCTACGCCATGCCCGCCACCGGCGGTCACGCCGCCACGGCGACGGCCGCGCAACCCGCCGCCGTCGACCTCTCGGCCCTCCCGGCCAACCAGCGCGCCCGGCTCGAGGGCCGTTCGCCGATCATCGAGCCCGGGCTCGAGCCCGCCGCGCTTACCGCGGGACTCGCGATCCTGCTCGCCGGTGCCGCGGCCCTAGGGACGTACGCCCTCGTCGTACCGCTCGTGGTGCTCCAGGCCGTGACGGCCGCCGGGTGGTTCCGGCTGAACGGCATGTGGCCCGCCCGGCAGGGCATCGCCCTGGCGTTCCTCGGCGCGGTCACCACGGATGTCGCGCTGCTCGTGGCCGGCCGGGAGAACGCACCCGCAGCGATCCTGGGCACCCTCGGCGTCTGGGTGCTGCTGTCCCTCGTCCTGCAACTGCGCTCGCACGCCGATGCCGACACCCGGATGTACGGCCTGATGGCGACGGTGGCCTCGTCCGCGCTGTCGATCCTCGCGGCCGGGCACCTCGCGGCCGCGCCGGAGGCCGTCACGGTGGGGGCCGTCGCGGTCGCCGCCGCGGTCCTGGCGCGTGCGCTGCCGCTGCCGACCGCGGCCTCGGTGGTCGTGGCGCTGCTGGCGGCGGCGGGTGCCGGCATCGCGATGGGCGGGGCGACGGGCCTCGGCTCGTCCGGTGCCTTCCTGGGCCTCGGCGCGGGCGTCTGCGCCCTGGTCGGCCACCGGGCCGCCTCCTACGACTACCCGTCCCGCTTCGTCCACTTCACGGCGGGCGTCGCCCTGCCGCTGACGGCGGCGGCACCGGTGGTCTGGGTGCTGGGGCACGCCCTCGGCTAGCAGGCCCTCCCCCTGCCGTGTGTCACAGATGATCCACAATCCGGCGGTGGCCGCCGAGCGCGGGGTTACAGTCGCGCTCGGCGGCCACCCGGTCGTCAGTGATCTGTCGTGGACGACAGCCGAGGTGGGGGAACACCGAGCATGCGCGCACTGCGAATACTGCTGATCATCGCCGTGATCCTGGGCGGGCTCTTCGCCATCGTGGACCGGGTGGCGGTCCACTTCGCCGAGGGCAAGGTGGCCGACAAGCTGAAGACCACCGAGAACCTGGCCACCGCCCCGGACGTGTCCATCAACGGCTTCCCCTTCCTCACCCAGGTCGCCGGCGGCGAGCTGGACGACGTGGAGATCGGCATCAAGGACTACGAGGCGGCCACCGGCAACGGCGGCGAGAAGGTGCGCATCGACGACCTCCACGCGGATATGAAGGGCGTCAGGTTCTCCGGCGACTACAGCTCCGCCACCGCGGCCGACGCCACGGGCACCGCACTGATCGGCTACGACGAGCTGCTCAGGAAGGCCAAGGCGGACCCCGCCGACGTGGGGCTGGGGGTGACGGCCCGGGTGATCGGCCTGTCGGACGGCGGCAACGGCAAGGTCAAGGTGACGCTCCAGTTCACGGCGCCCGGCGGCGAGAAGCTGAAGCCCGTCCCCGTGCTCGGCTCGCTCGCCGTCCGGGGCAACTCCGTCCAGGTGCACGCGGACGGGCTGCCCCAGCTCGCCGGGGCCCAGCTTCTCGAGGACCGGTTCCGTGCCGTCACCGACCTCCGGCAGGGGATCGCCCGGCTGCCCGGCGACATACGCCTCGCCCAGGTGCGGGCGACGAAGGACGGCGTGGAGATCACGGCGAAGGGTTCGGACGTCAGGCTGGCGGGGTAGGACGACGACGGTTCCGGCCCCGAGGGCGGAGGTGTCCGAAGAGCGAGACACGCTCGTCCGTACGGCAGATGTGACGGTGGGCGCGGGCGGCCGGAAGCCGCCCGGCGGCGGGCGCGGCGGTCCCGCTTTCCCGAAATGCGGACGATCGCATCTCAGTATGCGACATGCCGGTGACATGCCCGGCGATCCCTCCCTACGATCGACCCCATGCAGCGACAGGCGGATCTCACGAAGCGGCGGGCAGTAGACCTGTGCCGCGTCGCCGCCATGCTCTGTCGCCCCTTCTGAAGCGGGAACTCCTTCCCGTATCGCCCGGCCCCGCGCTCGAACCCGGGGTCACCCATGCGCCGTGTACGCCCCCGCCCGACCGCGTACTCGCGCCCTTCACACCAGCATCACCCGCCGCAACTGCCCCGGAGGAGAAAGCGCATGAGCCGCAGCGACGTCCTGGTCGACGCCGACTGGCTGCAGGAGCACCTGGACGACCCGACCCTCGCGATCGTCGAGGTGGACGAGGACACGTCCGCGTACGACAAGAACCACATCAAGAACGCCATCCGCATCGACTGGACGAAGGACCTTCAGGACCCGGTCCGCCGCGACTTCATCGACCAGGCCGGCTTCGAGAAGCTCCTGTCGGAGAAGGGCATCGCCAACGACCACACGGTGATCCTCTACGGCGGCAACAACAACTGGTTCGCCTCCTACGCCTACTGGTACTTCAAGCTGTACGGCCACGAGAACGTGAAGCTGCTCGACGGCGGTCGCAAGAAGTGGGAGCTGGACGCCCGCGAGCTGGTCGACGGCACCGAGGTGCCCGAGCGCCCGGCCACCGAGTACAAGGCCAAGCCGCAGGACACCTCCATCCGCGCCTTCCGCGACGATGTGGTCGCCGCGATCGGCAATGAGAACCTGGTCGACGTCCGTTCGCCCGACGAGTTCTCAGGCAAGCTGCTCGCCCCGGCGCACCTGCCGCAGGAGCAGTCGCAGCGTCCCGGCCACGTCCCCAGCGCCCGCAACATCCCGTGGTCGAAGAACGCCAACGACGACGGCACGTTCAAGTCGGACGAGGAGCTCAAGGAGCTGTACACCGAGGAGAACGTCGACCTCGCCAAGGACACCATCGCCTACTGCCGCATCGGTGAGCGCTCCGCGCTGACCTGGTTCGTCCTGCACGAGCTGCTCGGCGTGGAGAACGTCAAGAACTACGACGGCTCCTGGACCGAGTACGGCTCCCTCGTCGGTGTCCCGATCGAGCTGGGCGCCGCCAAGTAATCCCGGACCCCGGACCTACCCGAAGGAAGAACCATGTGTGGAGCGAAGGCCGGCGGCCCCGACGCCTCGACGATCAAGCCCGGTGAGACCACGATCCAGGGCCAGGTGACCCGCGACGGCGAGCCCGTCGTCGGTTACGTGCGCCTGCTGGACTCGACCGGCGAGTTCACCGCCGAGGTCCCGACCTCGGCGACCGGACAGTTCCGCTTCTACGCGGCCGAAGGCACCTGGACCCTGCGCGCCCTGGTGCCCGGCGCCACCGCGGACCGTACGGTCGTCGCCCAGAAGGGCGGTCTCGCGGAGGTCGCGATCGCCGTCTGACGGCACACTCCACGACGGTCCGAGGGGCCGTACGTGCACGGCTGAAGGGCCGCATCCCCCGAGGGTTGGA
Organism: Streptomyces sp. NPDC047079; assembly: GCF_040643755.1. Classification (NCBI taxonomy): domain Bacteria; kingdom Bacillati; phylum Actinomycetota; class Actinomycetes; order Kitasatosporales; family Streptomycetaceae; genus Streptomyces; species Streptomyces sp. NPDC047079. The sequence continues at coordinate 400 of NZ_JBEYUZ010000034.1, read as the reverse complement.
CACTGTCGGACGGGGTGCGGCCCTTCGGTATGCCCCGGCATAACCTGGAGACATGTACGCACGCCGGCGTCATCTCTACTTCGCCATGATGGGGACCTGCATCGGGCTGTTCGTCCTGGCGTGGGGAGTGGTGCGCCTGTGGTCGGTCCCCGCGGCGGTGGGGATGTGCGTGGTCGCGATGGTGATCCCCCCGGTGGCCGCGATGGTGGCGAACCGGCGCGGCCCCGAGGACCGCTGGTGGGACGACCCGTCCGGGGACCCGAAGTCCGACGAGTGGTGGGACGAGCTGGACGGCAAGAAACGGCACTAGGGCCTGTACGGAGTCGTGATCACCATGCTGGTACAACTTTCGTGTGGCGAGGCGTGAACTGAGTGACGACGATTGGGCGTTGGTCGAGCC
>NZ_JBEYUZ010000033.1:0-47023 GCF_040643755.1 Streptomyces sp. NPDC047079 | reverse complement strand
CTGCCCGAGCTGCATCTGATCGGCGCCCGCCTGTTCCGCGAGGCACTCTCCCGGGTGCTCGGCGGGTGGGTCTCCGAGGGCGCCTGGTCGCTGGGCCGTGGGCCTTACGCCTCGAACACCTCGCGCACGAGCTGCTCCTGCTCCGCCTGGTGCCGCTTCGCGGAACCGACGGCCGGGGACGAGCTGTGCGGGCGGGAGATGCGGCGCAGGCGCTCGCCCGGCGGGACGTCCGCGCCGACCGCCAGGTCCAGGTGGTCGATGAGGTTCAGGGCGATGAACGGCCATGCGCCCTGGTTCGCCGGCTCCTCCTGGGCCCACAGGTACTTCTCGGCGTTCGGGTACTTCTTGATCTCCGCCTGGAGCTCGGCGCCCGCCAGCGGGTACAGGCGCTCGAGGCGGATGATCGCCGTGTCCGTCGCGCCGCGCTTCTGCCGCTCGGCGTCGAGGTCGTAGTAGACCTTGCCCGCGGTGAAGACGACCTTGCGGACCGCGGCCGGGTCCACCGACGCGTCGCCGATGACCGGACGGAACCGGCCCGTCGTGAACTCCTCCGCCTTGGACGCGGCGGCCTTGAGGCGCAGCATCGACTTGGGCGTGAAGACCACCAGCGGCTTGTGGTGCGGGTTGTGCACCTGCCACCGCAGGAGGTGGAAGTAGTTCGACGGCAGGGTCGGCATCGCGACCGTCATGTTGTTCTGGGCGCAGAGCTGAAGGAACCGCTCCGGGCGGGCCGAGGAGTGGTCCGGGCCCTGGCCCTCGTAGCCGTGCGGGAGCAGCAGGGTGACGCCGGACGTCTGGCCCCACTTCTGCTCGGCCGACGAGATGAACTCGTCCACGACCGTCTGCGCGCCGTTGACGAAGTCGCCGAACTGGGCCTCCCACATCACGAGCGCGTTCGGTCGGGCCAGCGAGTAGCCGTACTCGAAGCCCATCGCCGCGTACTCGGACAGCAGGGAGTCGTAGACGTTGTAGCGCGCCTGGTCCTCGGAGAGGTACTGGAGCGGGGTGTAGTCCTCGCCCGTCTGGCGGTCGATGATGACCGCGTGGCGCTGGCCGAAGGTGCCACGGCGGGAGTCCTGGCCGGACAGCCGGACCGGGACGCCGTCGAGCAGCAGCGAGCCGATCGCGAGGGTCTCGCCCATGCCCCAGTCGATCGTGCCGTCCTCGACCATCGCCGCCCGGCGCTGCAACTGCGGCAGCAGGCGCGGGTGGACGGTGATGTGGTCGGGGATGTTGACCTGGGACTCGGCGATCCGCTTGACGACCTCGGCGGACACGGCGGTGTCGACCGCCACCGGGAAGCCGTCCTGCGGCTCCTGCGAGGAGGCCGAGACCGACTGCGACGTGGCCTCGCGGACCTCAGTGAAGACCTTCTCCAGCTGACCCTGGTAGTCCTGAAGGGCGTGCTCGGCCTCCTCCAGGGTGATGTCGCCCCGGCCGATCAGCGACTCGGTGTACAGCTTGCGCACCGAGCGCTTCTTGTCGATCAGGTCGTACATCAGCGGCTGGGTGAAGGCCGGGTTGTCCGACTCGTTGTGGCCGCGGCGGCGGTAGCAGATGAGGTCGATCACCACGTCCTTGTTGAACGCCTGGCGGAACTCGAAGGCCAGGCGTGCCACGCGCACGACCGCCTCGGGGTCGTCGCCGTTCACGTGGAAGATCGGGGCCTCGATCATGCGGGCCACGTCCGTCGCGTACATCGAGGAACGCGAGGACTCGGGGGCCGCGGTGAAGCCGACCTGGTTGTTGATGACGATGTGGACCGTGCCGCCCGTGCGGTAGCCGCGCAGCTGCGACATGTTCAGGGTCTCGGCCACCACGCCCTGGCCCGCGAAGGCCGCGTCGCCGTGGATCGCCACCGGCAGGACGGTGAAGTCCGTGCCGCCCTTGTTGATGATGTCCTGCTTGGCGCGGGAGACGCCCTCCAGGACCGGGTCCACGGCTTCCAGGTGGGACGGGTTCGCGACCAGGCTGACCTTGATCTGCTCCCCGTCCAGGCCGGTGAAGGTGCCCTCGGCGCCGAGGTGGTACTTCACGTCGCCGGAGCCGTGCATCGACTTCGGGTCGAGGTTGCCCTCGAACTCGCGGAAGATCTGCGCGTAGGACTTGCCGACGATGTTGGCGAGGACGTTCAGACGGCCGCGGTGGGCCATGCCGATGACGACCTCGTCCAGGCGGGACTCGGCCGCCGAGTCGATCACCGCGTCGAGCAGCGGGATGACCGACTCGCCGCCCTCCAGGGAGAAGCGCTTCTGGCCGACGTACTTGGTCTGGAGGAAGGTCTCGAAGGCCTCCGCCGCGTTCAGGCGGCGCAGGATGCGCAGCTGCTCCTCGCGCTCCGGCTTGGAGTGCGGGCGCTCCACGCGGTCCTGGATCCACTTGCGCTGCTTGGGGTCCTGGATGTGCATGTACTCGATGCCGGTGGTGCGGCAGTACGAGTCGCGCAGCACGCCGAGGATGTCGCGCAGCTTCATCATCGACTTGCCGGCGAAGCCGCCGACGGCGAACTCTCGCTCCAGGTCCCACAAGGTGAGGCCGTGCTCGACGATGTCCAGGTCGGGGTGCTTGCGCTGGCGGTACTCCAGCGGGTCGGTGTCGGCCATGACGTGGCCGCGGACCCGGTAGGAGTGGATCAGCTCGAAGACGCGGGCGGCCTTGGTGACGTCGTCGTCGTGCGAGGCGTCGATGTCCTTGAGCCAGCGGACCGGCTCGTAGGGGATGCGCAGGGCCTCGAAGATCTCGTCGTAGAAGCCGTTCTCGCCGAGGAGGAGGCCCGCGACGACGCGCAGGAACTCGCCGGAGGCGGCGCCCTGGATCACCCGGTGGTCGTAGGTCGACGTGAGCGTCATGACCTTGGAGATGCCGAGCTTGTTCAGGGTGTCCTGGGAGGTGCCCTGGAACTCCGCCGGGTAGTCCATCGAGCCGACGCCCATGATCACCGACTGGCCGGGCATCAGGCGGGGCACGGAGTGCACGGTGCCGAGGCCGCCCGGGTTGGTCAGGGAGACCGTCACGCCGGTGAAGTCGTCCATCGTCAGCTTGCCGTCGCGGGCGCGGCGGACGATGTCCTCGTAGGCCTGCCAGAACTCGAAGAAGTTCAGCGTCTCGGCCTTCTTGATCGCCGCGACGACGAGCTGGCGGTCGCCGTTCGGCTTGACCAGGTCGATGGCGAGGCCGAGGTTGACGTGCTCCGGCTTGACCAGGGTGGGCTTGCCGTCCTTCTCGGCGAACGACCAGTTCATCGACGGCATGGCCTTGATGGCCTGGACCATCGCGTAGCCGATCAGGTGCGTGAAGGAGATCTTCCCGCCCCGGGCGCGCTTGAGGTGGTTGTTGATGACGATGCGGTTGTCGAAGAGCAGCTTCACCGGAACCGCGCGCACGGACGTGGCCGTGGGCAGCTCCAGCGAGGCGTTCATGTTCTTCGCGACGGCGGCGGAGGGGCCGCGCAGGGTCACCAGCTCGGGACCCACGGGCGCCTGGGCCACGGGCTCGTCCTTCTTCGGCTGTGCGGGTGCCGCGGCGGGCTTGGCCGGGGCGGCGGCGGGCCGCGCGGCGGCCGGTGCCTGCGGTGCCTGCGGTGCCGCGGGAGCGGCGGCGGGCGCGGCGGGTGCCGGAGCTGCCTGGGCCGACCGGGTGGTCTCTGCGGCCCCCGCGGCCGCAGTACCCGCCGCGGCCGGGGAGGCAGGGGCTCCCGGCTTGTAGTCGGCGAAGAAGTCCCACCAGGCGCGGTCTACCGAATTCGGGTCCTGGAGGTACTGCTGATAGATCTCGTCGACGAGCCACTCGTTCGCACCGAACGCGGCCGCGGGGTTCTTCCCGGCTTGGTCGTCGGTGGAGACACTCGAGTTACTGGGGGACTGTGGCGACACGGCGGCAACCGCCCTCTTCCGCTTCACAAGGTTATGGACAGCGGAAATAAAGGCTACGCCTCCCCGGGGGTGAAGGTCAGGTCGGGCCGGTTCATCGTCGCGTAAGTCACATCGGAGAGCGTGTTTCGGGGCTGGAAATGGCGGGAAACAAGCGTGGTTCCGCAGTGACAGGGGTACCGCGACCCGGGCCCGGCGCGGAGGCTGCGCGGGCCTGTGCCTGATCACACGTGTCCGTCAGCCGGTCCATGCGTGGATCTTGTTGTTCGGCTTCGAACTTTACGTCAACTTGAGGGAAACTGCTCCCCTGGAAGGGTGACCTGGATCCGGCAGCCCCTTGGGGATTCGGCCACTCCGATCCGGCCACCGTGCAGGTCCACCGCCCAGCGCGCGATCGCCAGGCCCAGGCCCGTGCCGCCGTCGCTGCCCGGACCGTGCGGCCGGCTCACGGAGCCACGGTTGAAGCGCTCGAAGACCCGGTGCCACTCGGACTGCGGGATGCCGGGCCCCTCGTCCAGCACCTCGAGCTCCAGGGAGTCGGGGGCGGGCCCGCGCCGGGCCCTCACCGTCACGCGGCCGTGCGGGGGGCTGTGCTTGACCGCGTTGTCGATCAGGTTGGCGACGACCTGGTGGATGCGCTCGGGGTCCGCGTGCGCGGTCAGCTCCGGCGGGGAGACGTCGAGGTGCAGATGGACGTCCGTGCGGGTGTGGCTGCCGGAGCCCGAGGCGATGCCCGCGCGGGCGGAGGCCACCATCTGCGCCTCCTTGAGGACACCCGAGAGGTACGGCCACACCTCGAAGCGGCGCTTCTTCAGCGGGACGACGCCGTTGTCCAGGCGGGAGAGGTCCAGCAGCGTCTCCACCAGGCGCCCGAGCCGTTCGGTCTGCTTCAGCGCGGTGCGCATGGTCTCGGGGTCGGCCTCCGTGACGCCGTCCACGATGTTCTCCAGCACCGCGCGCAGACCGGCGATGGGGGTGCGCAGCTCGTGCGAGACGTTCGCCACGAGCTCCTTGCGCTGGCGGTCCTGCGCCTCCAGCTCGTCGGCCATCAGGTTGATCGTGTGGGCCAGGTCACCCATCTCGTCCCGGCGGTTGTCACGGACCCGGCGGGTGTAGTCACCGTTCGATATCGACCGGGCCACCGCGTTCATCTCGTCCAGCGGCGCGGTGAGCGAGTGCGCCACGAACTGCGTGATCAGCAGTGTGGCGATCATCGAGAAGACCGTGATGAAGCGCAGCTCGGTCTCGGTGCGCACCGCGATCAGCAGCAGACCCGTGGTGATCAGCACCGAGATGACGACCAGCGCACCCAGCTTGGTTTTGATCGAGAAGGGGCGTACGCCGCCCCGGGGCTCCCCGGGGCTCCTCCGTGCGGCCGGCCCGTCGCTCATGGCGTGGGGGTCTCCAGGGCGTAGCCGACACCGTGCACGGTACGGATGCGCTCCGCGCCGATCTTGCGCCGCAGGGCCTTGATGTGGCTGTCCACGGTGCGGGTGCCGGAGGCGTCCGCCCAGTCCCACACCTCCGCGAGCAGCTGCTCCCGGGAGAGCACCGCACGCGGTGTGTTGGCCAGGCATACGAGCAGATCGAACTCGGTGGGCGTGAGGTGGACGTCCTCACTCTGCACCCGGACCCGCCGCTGGGCGTGGTCGATCTCCAGTTCGCCGAGGCGCAGGATGCCGCTGCGGGGTGTGGTGGCGGCCAGCGCGGCCCGCTCCACCCGGCGCAGCAGCACGTGCACCCGCGCCGCCAGCTCACGCATCGAGAACGGCTTGGTCATGTAGTCGTCGGCGCCCACGCCGAGCCCGACCAGCATGTCCGTCTCGTCGTCGCGCGCGGTGAGCATCAGCACCGGCACCGGGCGCTGCGCCTGCACACGGCGGCAGACTTCCAGGCCGTCGAAGCCCGGCAGCATGATGTCGAGAATCAGCAGGTCCGGCTGCCATGCCTCGGCCGTGTCGACCGCCGCCGGACCGTCACCGGCCGTTTGCACGAGGAATCCTTCCGCGCGCAGCCGGGCGGCGATGGCGTCGACGATCGTCGGGTCGTCCTCGACCACCAGAACCCGCCGCTGAGCGCCCGGGGTCGCCGCCGTGCCGTTGTGCGAGGTTTGTGTCTGCTCCATCGCCCGCCCCTGAGTTGCTTTCCGGAATCCGTGGGGTGATCCCATGTCTGCGATTGACGCTTGAATGATCCGCGTCAGGGAAGCAGGGTACGGGGAGTTACCGCCGGTCGGCTATCCAGGTCTGACAGCCAGGTGCACGACGTCGGGAACGCCCCGGGCAACGGGGACCTCTTCGGTATGCACCTGCTGGAACCCGGCATTCCAGAGGGTTCCTTCAAAATCCGGAGAGGGCTGGGCCGACCACACCGCGAGCACCCCGCCGGGCCGCAACACCCGTGCGCAGCCTGCCAGTCCGGCCGTCGAGTAGAGGCTGTCGTTGTCGTCCGTGACCGTCCAGCCGGGGCCGTTGTCGATGTCGAGGCACAGCGCGTCGTACGTGTCGGATGTCTCACGTACGTAGGCGACGAGATCGGCCTCCACGACGCGGGTGCGCGGGTCGGCGAGCGCGTGGGCGGACAGCGAGGCCAGGGGGCCGTCGAGGTGCCAGTCGATGACGGCACGCTCGCGTTCGACGACGGTGATGCCTCCCCAGCGGGCGTCCGCGGCCGCGTGCGCGAGCGAGAAGCCGACGCCGAGCCCGCCGATCAGCACGCTCGGTTCCGGACGTCCGTCCAGGGCCTCGTACGCGGCGTCCACGAGCAGCCGCTCCGAGCGCCCGTCCGAGGTGTCCATCAGGAAACAGCCGTTGGCGATGATCTGGAGCAGCTCGCCGTGACGGCGGAGCACGACCTCCCCGTGCGGGCCCTCACGCCGGTCCAGGACCTCGGGCGTCTCGCAGATGTCGTACGGATGAGGCATAGGCCACATTGTGGCGACGCGGGACACCGTGGGCGAGGGATTTTCCGGCACGGCGCCGCGTCCACGAATGCGTATATCTGTTCCGGTATGCACCCCGGACGCAGAAACCACCTGAGAAGTTGCTTTGAATCGGGCTCCAGGGTGGCGTCGGTCATAGACAGCGGCCCGGGCGGCACCAAGGGTGGGGCCTGACGGAAGGAGCCCTCCGCCTTGGAACGCACGGTCTCGGCGGCTGACGCCATGATCACGGCCCCCGGGACGCCCCTGCTCGAAGGCATGCCGCGCCAGCGCACGGCCACCTTTCCCGCCGCCCCGACCGCGCCCCGGGTCCCGGCCGCCGCGCCCGCACCACGCCCCGGCCCGCGCGCCCGGTGGTTCCTGCCGACCCCCACGGCCACGCCGTTCACCTTCGGATACGCCGCCGTCCTCGTCGTGACCTCCCTGTTCGCCGAGTACGCCGACCCCTCGCTGGTGCACACCCTGTACCAGGAGTCCAGCACCGACGTCGCCCATCTGGTGCTCAGCCCGGTACCGGTGCTGGTCGCCAGCGCGCTGTGGATCGCGGGCGGTCTCACCTCGACGTACGCGCTCCTCTTCCTGGTCGTGCTGACCGCGCTGGAGCGGCGGATCGGCGGCCGGCGCACCGCCGTCGTCTTTCTGCTCGGGCATGTCCTCGCCACCCTGGCCACCGAGGTCCCCGTCGGCCTCGCGGTGCTGGCGGGCCACCTGCCCGACAGTTCCCTGCACCGCCTCGACTACGGCATCAGCTTCGGGGTCGCGGCGAGCCTCGGTGCGCTGGCGGGCCTGCTGCCGCCATGGCCGCGCCGGACGGTGCTCACCGTGTTCGGCGGGATACTGCTCGCCGACCTGATCCAGTTCACGGACCCCCTGAGCGACTGGGGTCACCTGCTGTCCCTGGCGATCGGCGTCGGGACGTGGCCGCTCGTACGGCGGTGGCAACGGACGGACCCCCGGGGCAGCCGCGCCCACGGCTGAGACCTCCGCGCCGGCGGCCGTCCCCGGCAGCCTCTCTCGCGCCTCGCGCCTCGCGCCTCGCGCCTCGCACCTCGCAACCTCGCACCTCGCAACCTCGCACCTCGCAACCTCGCACCTCGCGCCCGGACCAGGCCGCCCCGCCCAGACCCGGCCGCCCGCCCGTTCGGGCCACTCCGGCCCTTGAACAGTAGGCCCATGCGGGAACGCAATCCCGCGTGCCCAGCCGTTTCCGGTGCGCCGGTGTCCTCCGTCGCACCGCGGGGCCGCCCCGCCCGGACCGTCCGCCCCGCCCGGACCGTCCGCCCCGCCCGGACCGTCCGCCCCGCCCGGACCGTCCGCCCCGCCCGGACCGTCCGCCCGGCCCGGACCGTCCGTCCGGACCGGACGAGGCCGTCCCGTCCCGCGCGGGCCAGGGCGGGCCGCCCCGCTCGGACCAGGCCGCCCCTCCCGGACCAGGCCGCCCCTCCCGGGCCAGGCCCCGCCCGCTCGGGTCGCTCCCGCCTCGGAATCAGCAGGTCCATGCATGATCGCTCAGAGCGAACAACCCTTGGGGAACAATCGGATCGTGCGGTGCATTGAGTCCGCATAGCTCAAGTTGACTGCCGAAGGGGAGATCATGGCTTCGACGCCCACATCGCTCACCCTGCCTGTACTGCCGCTCGATGGCGAGGTTGTGCTGCCCGGCATGGTGGTTCCACTGGACCTGAGCGACTCCGACGTGCGCGCGGCGGTGGAGGCCGCGCAGGCAGCCGCCAGGTCGGAGCCCGGAAAGCCCAGGGTCCTGCTCGTGCCCCGCATCGACGGCACGTACGCGAGCACCGGTGTGCTCGGCACGGTCGAGCAGGTCGGCCGGCTCGCCGACGGTGACCCGGGCGCCCTGATCCGCGGTCGCAGCCGCGTGCGGATCGGCGCCGGCACCACCGGTCCGGGCGCGGCCCTGTGGGTCGAGGGCACCCGGATCGAAGAGAGCGTCCCGGACCCGCTGCCCGGGCACATCACCGAACTCGTCAGGGAGTACAAGGCGCTCGCCACCAGCTGGCTGAAGAAGCGCGGCGCCTGGCAGGTCGTCGACCGTGTCGAGGCCATCGACGACGTCTCCGTGCTCGCCGACAACTCCGGCTACTCGCCGTTCCTGACCACCGAACAGAAGGTGGAGCTGCTGGAGACCGCCGACCCGGTCGCCCGGCTGAAGCTCGCCACCCAGCAGCTGCGCGACCACCTCGCCGAGCAGGACGTCGCCGAGTCCATCGCCAAGGACGTCCAGGAGGGCGTGGAGAAGCAGCAGCGCGAGTTCCTGCTCCGCCGTCAGCTGGAAGCGGTCCGCAAGGAGCTGCGCGAGCTGAACGGCGACGGCAAGGAGGGCGAGGAGTCCGACGACTACCGGGCCCGTGTGGAGGCCGCCGACCTGCCGGAGAAGGTCCGGGAGGCCGCCCTGAAGGAGGTCGAGAAGCTGGAGCGGGCGAGCGACCAGTCGCCCGAGGGCTCCTGGATCCGCACCTGGCTCGACACCGTGCTCGAACTGCCGTGGAACGAGCGTACCGAGGACGCGTACGACATCCGCGGCGCCAAGGCCGTCCTGGACGCCGAGCACGCGGGCCTGGAGGACGTGAAGGAGCGGATCACCGAGTACCTGGCGGTGCGCAAGCGCCGCGCCGACCGGGGCCTCGGCGTCGTCGGCGGGCGGCGCGGCGGAGCCGTGCTCGCGCTCGTCGGTCCGCCCGGCGTGGGCAAGACCAGCCTCGGCGAATCGGTCGCGCACGCCATGGGACGCAAGTTCGTCCGGGTCGCGCTCGGCGGTGTACGCGACGAGGCCGAGATCCGCGGCCACCGGCGTACGTACGTCGGTGCCCTGCCCGGCCGGATCGTGCGCGCCATCAAGGAGGCCGGTTCGATGAACCCGGTCGTCCTGCTCGACGAGATCGACAAGGTGGGCTCGGACTTCCGGGGCGACCCGGCCGCCGCCCTGCTCGAGGTACTGGACCCGGCGCAGAACCACACCTTCCGGGACCACTACCTGGAGGTCGAACTCGATCTGTCCGACGTCGTGTTCCTCGCGACGGCGAACGTCCTGGAGGCCATCCCCGAGGCGCTGGCCGACCGCATGGACATCGTCCGCCTGGACGGCTACACCGAGGACGAGAAGGTCGTCATCGCCCGTGACCACCTGCTCCCGCGTCAGCTGGAGCGGGCGGGCCTGGACAAGGACGAGATCACGATCGACGAGGGCGCGCTGCGCAAGCTGGCCGGCGAGTACACCCGTGAGGCGGGTGTACGCACCCTGGAGCGGTCCATCGCCCGTCTGCTCCGCAAGGTCGCGGCGCAGCACGAACTGGGCGAGAGGGAACTGCCCCTCACCGTCCGGGACGAGGACCTGCGCGACCTCATCGGGCGTCCGCACCACGTGCCCGAGTCCGCCCAGGACCCGGCCGAGCGGCGTACGGCGGTCCCCGGCGTGGCGACCGGTCTCGCGGTCACCGGCGCGGGTGGCGACGTCCTCTACGTGGAGGCGTCGCTGGCCGACCCGGAGACGGGCGCCGCGGGCCTGACCCTCACCGGTCAGCTCGGCGACGTGATGAAGGAGTCCGCGCAGATCGCGCTGAGCTTCCTGCGCTCCCACGGTGCCGAACTGGAGCTGCCGGTAGGCGACCTGAAGGACCGGGGCGTGCACATCCACTTCCCGGCGGGCGCGGTCCCGAAGGACGGACCGAGCGCGGGCATCACGATGACGACCGCGCTGGCCTCGCTCCTGTCGGGCCGTCTGGTCCGTACGGACGTGGCGATGACGGGCGAGGTCTCGCTGACCGGCCGCGTGCTGCCCATCGGCGGGGTGAAGCAGAAGCTGCTCGCCGCTCACCGGGCGGGCGTGACGACCGTCATCATCCCGAAGCGCAACGAGCCCGACCTGGACGACGTCCCGGCCGAGGTGCTGGACAAGCTGGACGTCCACGCCGTCACGGACGTCCGCCAGGTCCTGGAGCTGGCGCTTGCGCCGGCCACCAGCGGCGCGACGCCGGAGGTTCCGGTGGCGGCGTGACGGACGTCATCGGATGACAGAGGGCCCGGGTTTCGTGAGGGAGACCCGGGCCTTCGTCCTGCGGTACGGGGTGTCAGCCGTTGGCCAGGGCCTGCACCCGGTCCAGCGCCCCGTTGAACTTGTCGTGATCACCGACCGTCGGGCCCGACGACGTGTACTGCCACATGGTGTAGTAGCCCCAGCCGGCCGGCAGCGGGCCTGGGTCGGCGGCGTAGCGGGCGATCCACAGCGGGTTGGCGGAGGCGAAGCCGGCGTAGTTGCCGGTGCACTGTGTCCACCAGTTGGTGGCCGTGTAGATCACGGCGTCCCGGCCGGTGCGCGCCCGGTAGGTGTTCAGGAAGTCGGCGATCCAGGAGGTCATCGCGCTCGCCGACTTGCCGTAGCAGGCGTCGCCGTACGGGTTCCACTCGATGTCGAGCACGCCCGGCAGCGTCCTGCCGTCCCTCGACCAGCCGCCGCCGTGGTCGACGAAGTAGTTGGCCTGGGTGGCGCCGCTCGTGGTGTCCGGGGTCGCGAAGTGGTACGCGCCGCGGATCATGCCCACGTTGTACGAGCCGTTGTACTGCTGGGCGAAGTACGGGTTCGTGTAGTACGTCCCTTCGGTGGCCTTGGTGTAGGCCCACCTGACCCCGCTGCTCCACAGGGTCGACCAGTCGACGTTGCCCTGGTGGCCGGAGACGTCGACGCCCTCGGTCTGGGTGGCGGCGGCGCCGAGCGGGGCTGTTCCCCGGCCGTCGTGCGCGAGGACGCCCATTCCCATGTACGCGGTGCCGCGGGCGGGGGCGGCGGCGGCGCGGGCGGGCTGGGTGGCCGGGAGGGTGAACAGGAGGGAGAACGCGGCGAGCAGGATCCCGGCGGCGAGCAGCCGTCGCGGGGGCCGGGCAGGTGAGGGTCTGAGCGCGGGCATGACGTGCCTCCGAAGGGCTCGGTGGAGCTCGGTGGGGGATCGCTCTCGGGCAGGCCCGTGCCGGGACGCGCGGGGAGGGCGGGGCACGGTCGCCCCGTGGATGGCGTGGGCATGCCAGTCATTGCCTGGTAAGGAAGCTACGCACGTAGACCGCGGGCTGGGAAGGGGGGCCGGAGGCTGCCGTTGGTCTACGCCTGCGAAATACTGGCGGAGCTGCGGCAATGGCGAACTTTGGCGCAAACTTTCAGGACCGGGTGACCGGGGCAGGGGTGCTGACGTGCACGAGGACTCAAACGACGAGGGGCGTCCGGTCGAACCCGGCGTGTCGGGCGGTGGCGCGGACCAGGAGTTCCTGTCGCTGGAGCGTGAACTGACCGTGTTCCTGCGGCGTGCCCGCGCCAGCCAGGGGGAGATGGCCCGCGAGGTCCACCCGGACCTGGAGTCCGCCGCCTACGGGCTCCTCGTACGGCTCGACGAGTGCGGCCGCCAGCGCGCCACGGAACTCGCCGCCTACATCGGTGTCGGCAAGGCCACGATGTCCCGCCAGTTGCGCGCCCTGGAGGATCTCGGCCTTGTCGCCCGGGAGCCCGACCCGGCCGACGGCCGCGCTTGGCTGGTCCATCTCACCGAGGAGGGCCGCGGCCGTGTCGGCCGTGTCCGTGAGGCCCGCCGTGCCCGTTATGTGCGCCAGCTCGCCCACTGGGACCCCCGCGAGGTCGCCGAGCTGGCCCGGCTGCTGAACCAGTTGAACCGCGGCATGGAGAAGTAGGCCGCCCCCACGGGCGCGCCTCACAGGTTCACGTACACCACCGTCGCGTCGTCGTGCGTCTTGCTGCGGCCCAGGTGGGCCCGCCGCTCCCGGTCGTCGCTCTCCAGGGCCCGTACGCGCTCCACGAGCGCCGCCGCCCCCTCCTTGCGCACGAGCGTGAACAGGTCGGTCCAGTCGCCTTGGTGGAACTTCTCGGTCCAGCGGGTCGCGCCGTCCGTCAGGGCCACCAGGGTGCGGACCGCCGCGCGCGGGAGTTCGCCCGTCACCGCGCGGGCCGCGACCGTGGGGTCGGCGGCCGCCGTGAAGAAGCCGCCCTCCTTGTTGCGGACCGTGGCGTCCGCGATCGCGTCCGAGCTCAGCGAGGCGCGCGGAAGGCGGGCGAGGCGGTCGTCCAGCAGGGCGGTGACCGCACCGTCGGGGGCCTCGACCAGCAGCGCCGAGTCCGAGAGGACCAGGTACTCCACCGTGGCCTCGGACCAGCGGGCGAGGACCACGGTCGCCTGCGGGGTGCGCGGGTGAGAAAGGTCACAGGTGGCCGCATGGGTCCCGGCGGTACGGCCTACAGCCTGTGCGAGGACCTCCGGCAGCGTCAGATCCCGGTGGGAAACGGACAGTTCGGTCAGCGCTCCGCCGAGCCGTGCGCAGAACCAGTGGACGGAATGGAGACATCCGTCATCACCTTCAGGCGGAGTCACGCCGTCCAGTACGACCAGCGCTCCGCCCTGTCCTGAGGCCGGAAGGGCGAGCGCGGCGAAGTCCTCGTTGGGGCGGGCCGCGTCGCCGGGCTCGGAAATCAGTTCCATACGCATCCAGCCAGTCTGCACGAGCCCTTCACAAGGTCCACGAAAGGCTGGCAACGGTCGCGGGATCGGTGCGGTCCACCAGGTCAGGCGCCTGATTTGGCATAAAATGATCGACTCTGGTGAAGCGTGGTGGCGAATACTGCCAAAGCGCGCCGCCGACGTCCAACCGGCCCGCCGTGCAAGACGCCCGCACGGGCCACAGGAACTTGCCCGCCAACTCCCCACCGATGTTCACTCCTTCGGGTGGCGGGTCAGGCGAAGTGAGACCTCTGCCCACCGGCACTGGGAGGGTCGGAAGCCGTCGTACCGGGTCGACGTCCCAGTTGACGGGCCGTCACTCGGGTCATGGGTACACGAGTCAGGAATGCGAGCACCGGTGCAGAAGACGAGGCCTCGGCGCACAGGCAAGCAGACGGCCCCCGAACGGGGTGCCTCGTCCGAGTCCCCGGGCAGCGGCCGTTCCGCCCATGTGCGCAACCGACTGATCGTCGCGGTGGCCGTGGTCGCCGCCGCGATCGCGGGCGCCGGGGCGCCGAGCGTCGTCGCCGCCTCCGGGCAGCTGAACGACTCCCAGAGCCTCGTCACGCTCGCCGAGCAGACCCAGGACGCCCTCACCCTCGCCCACTCGCTGGCCGACGAGCGTGACGCGGTCACCTCGTACGTGGCCGCGGGGCGCCCCAAGTCGCAGGCGCCGGAAGAGCAGCAGAGCGCCCGCGTCGACCGGGAGATCGAGGATCTGCGCGCGGACCCTGACGTCCCCGCCGCGCTGCGCAAGGACCTCGACGACGTGGGCTCCGTCCGCAGGGCGGCCCTCGTCGGGAAGACCAGCGCTCTCGAAGTGCACCGGGCGTACTCCGCCGCCATCACCGAGCTGCACGCCCTCGCCGACCAACTGGCCGAGAAGATCCCGCCCCGCGCGGGCTCCGGCGCCTATGCGCTCGCCCAGCTGGACAGCGCCGTGCAGCAGGCCGCCGCCGCCCGGGGGCTGCTCCTCGCGGCCCTGAGCGTCCCGCACACCACCCAGACCGTCATCAACCCGGTCACCGGCCTGCCGACCACCACCACCGGTTCCTCGTCGGCCGACACCGAACAGCGCGACGCGCTCACCGCCGCCGCCCAGCAGGCCGCCGTACGCTCCGACGCGGCCGTCGCCGACTTCCACGACACCGCGACGAAGACGGCCAGGGCCTCCTACGACTCCACGGTCACCGGCCCCGAGGTCACCTCCGCCGAGAAGTACCTGGCCGCCCTCACCGACCAGCCCACCCTCTCCGACAGCGACCTCGGCCTCAGCACCAAGAAGGTCGACGCGGCCCTCTCCGCCCGCGTCGACCAGATGCGCGGCGTCGAGTCCTCGCTCTACGAGAGCCGCAGCAAGGACCTGGCGCAGCTGCGCGACAGCGATGTCACCGCGCTGGAGATCCGTATCGCCGTCCTCGGCGCGCTGATGCTCGTCGCCGTGGGCACCGCCATGGGCATGGCCCGCAGCCTCACCCGCCCGCTCGCCGTCCTGCGCCTCGGCTCGGCCCGGGTGGCCGCCGACCCGGCCGGCGAGGAACCCGTGAAGTTCACGGGGCGCAACGACGAGTTCGCCCAGGTCGTCCGTTCCGTCAACACCCTGCACGCGCACGCCGTCGGCCTCCAGGAGCGCCTTGGCACCCTGGAGGCCGACCGCAAGCACCTGGTCGGCCAGCGTCAGGCCATGGCCGACGAGCGGGCCAGGCTGCGTGCCGAACTCGACGAGGCCGCCGCCCACCTGGAGCAGGTCCGGCACAGCATCCACTCCACCTTCGTCAACCTCGCGTTGCGCACCCTCGGCCTGGTCGAGCGCCAGCTGACCGTCATCGAGGGCCTGGAGGAGCGCGAGCAGGACCCCGAGCGGCTCTCCACGCTGTTCCGGCTCGACCACTTCGCCACGGTGATGCGCCGCCACAGCGAGAACCTCCTGGTCCTCGCCGGTGCCGAGCATGTCCAGCAGCACGCGGGGCCGGTGCCGCTCGTGGACGTGGTGCGGGCCGCGGTCAGCGAGATCGAGCGCTACGAGCGGGTCCGCATCGCCGCGCTGCCACCGCACGCGCACATCGCGGGCTTCGTCGCCGACGACCTCTCGCACCTGGTGGCCGAACTGCTGGAGAACGCCACCTCGTTCTCACCGCCCGACGTCGCCGTGGAGATCTCCGGCTGGCTCCTGGAGAGCGGCGAGGTGATGCTCTCCATCCAGGACGAGGGCATCGGCATGACCGGTGAGCGGATGAGCCGGCTCAACGCGCGCCTCGCCGAATTCGACCCGGCCGAACCCTACGACCAGGAGGGCGGCGAAGGCCTGGGCCTCGGCTTGTACGTGGTGGCCCGCCTCGCCCACCGGCACGGCGTCCGGGTCCAGCTGCGCGAACAGAAGCAGGGCGGCATCGCGGCCGTCGTCGTGCTGCCGAAGACCCTGTTCGCCGCGGCCCCGGCCGCCGCCGTTCCCCCGGCCGCCGCGGGTACGGTGGCGGGTGGCACGGCCCCGGTGTCCCTGCCCGGCGCCGACGCGGAGGCCAACTCGAACGTTCTCAGCGGCCGTACCCGGATCACCGTCCGGGAGCCGCAGGGCGACGAGGACCCGCTGATCGCGGCGGCGGAACAGGCCGTGCACGACCGGAACGCCCTGGACGCACGCAACGCCCGGGACGCGGACACCCCGCAGGCCACCGCGTGGGGCGAAGGCACCGCACGGGACGAAGAGGTCGTACGGGACGCAGGTGCCGTACGCGAAGACGCGCCCGCACGCGGCGGGTTCGCCGCGCCTGACGGTTTCGCCGCGTATGCGGGGTTCGATGCGCCTGACGGCTTCGGCCCGTCCGACGGTTTCGCCGCGCACGGGGACGAGCCCGCGCGGGAGTCCGCCGACACGGCCGGCAAGTCCTCGGGCCCGGCCCCGGCACCGGAGCCCCCCGCCGATCCGTCCGGCCCCGAGACCACGATGGAGCTGCTGCTTCCGTCGCCCAGGGCGGAGCAGCCCCCGTCCGCGCCCGACGCCGGCCCCCGGCCCGCCGGGGGCCCGTACACCATCGGCCCCGACACCCACGAACGCACCGTCGACCAGGGCGAGCCCGCGGCGGCCCAGGCACTCGAGGAGTCCGAGGCCCCCCGGCTCACCGCCAAGGGCCTGCCCAAGCGCACACCGAAGATCTCCGCGCCCGCACCGGCCCCCCGGCAGCGCGCCGGCGGTGTGGACGCCGAGGCGCTGCGCCGCAGGCTCGGCGGATTCCACCGGGGCGCCGCGGAGGGCTACCGCCACGCCGAGGCCGAGATCGCCGAGCAGACCGGGGAGCACAGGGCGCCCGCGCACCGCCCGGCAACACCACCTCAGAACGCAACACCCGGTACCACACAGGACGTTGAACCATCGGGGGGCACAGTCGAGGAGGCAAGCAGTTGACCGCGCCCAGTACCTTTGGACTGAGCAGTGAGGCCCGCAATCTGCACTGGCTGCTGACGAACCTCGTCGAGGAGGTGCCGGGACTGCTGTCGGTCGCGGTGGTCTCCTCCGACGGCCTGCTGCTGCTCTCGTCCGACCCCGGCAGGAACGCCCAGGCCCGTGGGGGCCGCGGGGACGGCCCCAGCGGCCCCAGGGGGTCGTCCGCCGACCTCGCCACCATCGTCTCCGGCATCGGCAGCCTCACCATCGGCGCCGCGAAGCTGATGGACGTCGGAGGGGTCAAGCACACCATGGTCGCGATGGACGAGGGCAGCCTCTTCATCATGTCCATCAGCGACGGCTCGCTGCTCGGCGTGCACGGCTCCGCGGAATGCGACATGAGCGTGGTGGCGTACCACATGGCGCTCTTCGTCGGCCGCGCCGGACACGTCCTGACGCCCGAACTCCGCAGCGAACTGCGCAAGTCCCTGGAGACCGAGTCGGCCGGGAGCGCCCGATGAGCAGCACACCCAAGAAGCTTCCCGTGCGCGGCGGTGACCGCAAACCCGCCCGCGTACGCCCCTATTCGCTCACCGGCGGCCGTACCCGCTTCGGGCATGTGCTGCTCGTCGAGACCTTCGTGGCGGCCCTGGAGGCCCCCGAGGAACGGCGTGAACTGACGAATGGTTCACTGGCCACCCGAGTGATGCCCGAGATGCGGGCCATCGTCGAGCTCTGCCGCCGCATGCGCACGGTGGCGGAGATCGCGGCACTGCTGAAGATGCCGCTCGGGGTGGTCCGCGTGCTCCTCAGCGACCTCGCGGACCAGGGAAAGATCCGTGTATACGGAACCGGTCACGGCCCCGGACAGCCGGACCGCGCTCTGCTGGAAAGGGTGCTGAGTGGACTCCGTCGTCTCTGACGCCTCCCCGGGCGTCGACCGAATCGTCGAGCCCGACGAGGATCTGAAGGCCTGGCAGACGGACCGCACGCGCGCCCCGGTCGCCACGAAGATCGTGGTGGCGGGCGGCTTCGGCGTCGGCAAGACCACCCTGGTGACCGCCGTCTCGGAGATCACGCCTCTCCAGACGGAGGCGCTGATGACACAGGCCAGTGAGGACACCGACGACCTCACCGAGACGCCGGACAAGCTCACCACCACGGTGGCGATGGACTTCGGCCGCATCACGCTCGACGACGACCTGGTGCTCTACCTCTTCGGCACGCCGGGCCAGCAGCGGTTCTGGTTCATGTGGGACGACCTGGTGCGCGGTGCGATCGGGGCGGTCGTCCTGGCCGACACGCGGCGGCTCGCGGACTGTTTCCCGGCGCTCGACTATTTCGAGAGCAGCGGACTGCCGTACATCGTGGCGGTCAACCACTTCGACGGCAGCGAGCGTTTCGAGCCCGAGGACGTGCGCGAGGCCCTCACCATTCCCGCTCATGTACCTGTCATGATCATGGATGCGCGGCGCCGGATCTCGGCGATCGAGACCCTCCTGGCCCTCGTGGGCCACGCGCTGGACGTCACCCCCGAGTGAGGGGGTGCCTCAACGATCCTCGCGGCGACGCGGCGTCCGGCACGCTCGCTCACCGCGTCGCCGGAAGGCCCTGGTGACTCCTCCTCCCACCCCCGACCGCGCTCGAGCCGGGGGGAGGTTCCATCGTGGACCTTCCGGCCCCTTGTGATCGCACGCACCAGACACCGCGCCCTCCGCCGCGCTGATCCATGAGACACCCCCTCGTTCCGAAGGAGCACCACCCGCATGCGGAAGATACTCGTCGTCGGAGCCGGCCAGTCCGGACTCCAGCTCGCCCTCGGCCTCCAGTCGCACGGGTACGAGGTCACCCTGATGTCCAACCGGACCGCGGACGAGATCCGCACCGGACGGGTCATGTCGACACAGTGCATGTTCGACACGGCGCTCGGGCACGAGCGCGATCTGAAGCTGAACTTCTGGGAGTCCCAGGCTCCTAAGATCGAGGGGCTCGGCGTCTCCGTCGCCGGGCCGGAGTCCCAGCGCGTGATCGACTGGGTGGGCAAGCTCGACGGGTACGCGCAGTCCGTCGACCAGCGGGTGAAGATGGCCGGCTGGATGGAGACGTTCGCGCAGCGCGGCGGCCAGCTGGTCATCCACGGCGCGGCGGTCTCCGACCTCGACTACTTCTCCCGCACCTACGACCTGGTGCTGGTGTCGGCGGGCAAGGGCGAACTGGTGTCCATGTTCGGCCGCGACGCCTCGCGTTCCCCGTACAGCGAGCCGCAGCGGGCCCTCGCGGTCGCCTACGTCCACGGCATGGGCCCCCGCCCGGAGCACCCGGACTACGACGCGGTGCGCTGCAACCTGGTGCCGGGCGTCGGTGAACTCTTCGTCATGCCGACGCTGACCACCTCCGGCCGTGCCGACATCCTGTTCTGGGAGGGCATCCCCGGCGGCCCGCTCGATGTCTTCAACGGGGTCAAGGACCCCTCGGAGCACCTCAGCCTGACCCTGGAGCTGATGGAGCGGTTCACGCCCTGGGAGTACGCGCGGGCCACCAAGGTCGAGCTGACCGACGCCAACGGCACCCTGTCGGGCCGCTACGCGCCCACCGTCCGCAACCCGATCGGCCGTCTCCCCGGCGGCGGGCTGGTCCTGGGCGTGGGGGACGTGGTCGTGGCGAACGACCCGATCACCGGCCAGGGCTCCAACTCGGCGGCCAAGTGCGCCGCGATCTACCTCGCCTCGATCCTCGAACACGGCGAGAAGGAGTTCGACGAGGCCTGGATGCAGGGGACCTTCGACCGCTACTGGGACGTTGCCCAGCACGTCACCAAGTGGACGAACGCCATGCTGGGCGTGCCGCCGGAGCACGTTCTGAACCTGATCGGCGCGGCGGGCGCCCTCCAGCCGGTGGCCGACCGGTTCGTCAACGGCTTCAACGACCCGGCCGACTTCGAGAACTTCTTCTACGAGCCGGAGAAGACGGAGGCCTACCTCGCCTCGGTCGCGGGCGCCTGACCGGCCTCTGACCAGCAATTCGGCCCTCGTCACCTGTCGTCGTTGGTCGTTGCTGGTCGCCCTCGGACGGCCCGGAGACGGCCCCGGTCTTGCTGCCGGGGCCGTCGGCGTCTCACCGGGGCTCAGCCCCTCGATGCGAACAGCGCGTCGGACGACAGGAACCCCTGCCCTCCGGTCCCGGTCCGGGCGCGTTCGTACTCGGTGAGGGCGGCCAGCTGTTCGGGGCTCAGTGAGACGAGCAGCTCCTCGACGTCCTTCAGCCGCCGCTCGACGTCGTCGTGCTCCTTCCGCTGCCGCTCGGTCAGGGCGAGCTGGTCGTCGAGGGCCTTGCGCGCGGCGCGGGCCAGTTCGTCGGCGCGCTTCTCCGCGGCGGTCAGTTCGCGCACCTTCTGGGCCCGTTCCCGGGCCAACTGCGTGATCACATGGCCCTCGTCGAAGGCGTGCTGTGGATCCCGGGCCATCAGAAGGCGCAGGTACGAGGAGACCTCCATGCTGCTCCGGTACTGCTGCCGGGCCAGCAGACCGGCCGCGCCACGGCTGTGCCGCAGGGCGAGCCGGGCCCGGGTGAGCTGTCCGTCCAGCCGTGCGGCCTCGGCCTGCCGCTTCTTCAGCTGCTCGGCGGTGGCGTTGTAGGTCTCGGTCGCCTGCTCGGCCTGCCGGTACCTCTGCTGAAGCTCCGTCAGCAGCTCGGAGAGCGGGCGGTCGTCCAGCTGCTCCAGTGAGCCTGCGGCCGGGTACGGGGCGGCCACCGCGGGCGCGGGGGCGAGCAGGCCCGAGGCGGTCACCGCGGCCGTGAGCAGCAGACGCGGCAGCCTTCCTGGCATGGCGTCACCTCCGATGCGGTGGTCCTTCCACCGCCTATCGGCAGCATGGGACGTGCGCCACCCGGGCGCCCGTCCAGTGGTCGGACCGGCCCAGGGAGGTCACCCGGCGGTGGCGTCCGGTCCGCCGGGCGGCGTGTCGCCTGGCTTCCGGCGCCGTGCGGACCACGGCCACCGCAGCCGGCCGCCCGTGTCGCCCTCGGGGTCGTACGCGTACTTCCAGCCGGGGTGGAGGCCGAGCCTGCCGGCGGGGCCGGCCGGGACGCGACGGTAGACGAGGACGGTGGGCGGACCGCCGGCCGCGTCCGGGACCGGGACGCGGTACGTCTTCGGCGGGTGGCCGGTCGGGCCGAGCAGGACCGGAAGGACGCGCCCGTCCAGGGGGCCGCCCACGAACGGGGTGTCTTGGCTCTTCACGGCACCAGTGTCCTCCGCGCGCCGGCGGACCGGGCCGCACGGGCACCGGGTCACAGCAGGTGACCGGCGTCGCCCACCAGCGGAAGGACGCGCCGGGCCAGCGCGCCGACCGGCCCCTCGGCGCTCTCGAGGGCCAGCGCGGCCCGTACCACGGAGGTGGTCTGCGTGTCCCGTCCCGCGGCGGCCACGAGGCATGCCACGAACTGCTCCACGAGCCAGTCCCTCAGCTCGTCGGCAGGCGGCTGCTTGTCCTCGTCGAGCCAGATGAGGGAGGCGGCCTCGACGGTGGTGATCCACATCCGCACGGTCATCCGCAGGCGCGGACCCGGCTCCTCGGTGCCGAGGTGACTGACGATGTGCTCGGCGGCGGCCCGCCGCACGCCGTCCACGATGGCGGTGGTGCGGGATGTCTCGACCACGCTGCCGCCCTGGAGCAGGGCGCTGAAACCGGCGTCGTGCCGGCCGACGAAGGCGAGGTAGCGGTCCAGGGCCCGGCCCAGGCGGCGGGTGAGCGGCCCCTGCTGGGGTTCGGCGAAGCACTGCTGGAGCTCCTCCGCGGCGGAGCGCAGGGCAGCCTCGTACAGCTGCTGCTTGCCGCCGGGGAAGTAGCGGTACACGAGCGGGCGCGAGACCCCGGCCGCCTCCGCCACGTCGTCCAGCGAGACCTCCTCGGGCGCGCGGTGCGCGAACAGGGACAGCGCGGCGTCGAGGAGCTGGGACCGGCGCTCTTCGACGCTGAGCCTGCGGTAGGCGCGGGTCGGGGCCTCGGAGGTCATGTCCGCAGCGTAATCGCGACACCGGGGCGAGGGGCACCCGGCGGGGGAGCCGTCCGGTTGCCGGCCGCCCGCGCGCCGTGCTCAAGCCAGCAGCCCCGAGGCCTTCCACAGCCGCCGGCCGACTCCCCGCAGCACCCCGATGTCGTCCAGGAAGCCGGTCAGGCGCTTGGCGCCCGACTGCATGACCTCGCGGCGGTGGCCGCTGGCCCTCACCTGGGCCACGGCCTCCCGCTTGTCGAGACCCACGTTCGTGTACACCTCGGGGTTCACGAAGGCGACCGAGAACACGCGGGCGAACTCGCCGGAGGTGATGCGGGTGAACTCCTGCGACCACCGCGGAGCGGTCAGCATCTGACGGCGCAGCTCCTCACGCGCGTAACGGACGTGCCGGGCCTCCTCCACGACGTGGATGCGTGTCACTCCGCGGATCAGCGGCTGCACCCGGTCGTCGGGGAAGGTCAGCCGCTGCATCCAGTCCAGGACCTCCTCGCCGAGGAGCGTGGCCGTGAAGGACCCGGGTGTGGTCGAGATCGTCTTGAAGACGCGGCCCAGGGTCTGGTGGACCCGGCTGACCGGGTACCAGGGCGTGCCGCCGTGCGTGATCAGCCGGGCGAACATCTTGGAGTGCCGGCACTCGTCCTCGATCTCGGTCAGCGCGTAGCGCACGTGGGCGCTCGTCGCCGCCTTGTCGTAGATGTGCCGCACCAGCAGCTGCATCAGGATGATCTCGAACCAGATGCCCAGCGAGGCGAGCGCCGCGGCCTCGTGCTGGGAGAGCAGGATCCGCTGCTCCTCGCCCATGCGCTTCCACAGCGGCGTGTCGTACAGCGACACCAGCTCCGGGGGCCAGAACCACTTGCCGTCCTCGAAGGGCGCGTCCCAGTCCAGTTCGCTGTCCGGGTCGAAGGAGTGCCTGGCGGAGGAGGCGAGCAGCCGCTCGGCCACCTGTTCCCGGTCCTTGAGCAGGCCGAGCGCGTCGCGCAGCACGTCGGCTTCGGTCACGGTCGTCATCGCTGTTCCCCACCACGTCGTCGTACGGGCCGCTGTTACCGGCGGTCACGTCTTATGAGACTGCGTGTCAGCAAGGACGTCAATCCCTTGAGCCGCACTTGTTGACGCCGCGTCCGCCGCGCGGGTCGCGGGGCTTGCCGGGCCCGTCGGCGCGCGGCCGGAAAGCCGGGTGCGCAACGGGTGTACGAAGGAGGAGGATCGGCTGGTGGCCACGGTGCGGACCGCGGCCGGCGCGGCGGCATCCCGACCGGTGAACGGAGGCTTGGGCGATGGCGGTTCAAGACCGGGTCCCTACGGCGAACAGCGTCGCGGCCCGCCGCAGCCTGGCGGGCCTCGCCCTCGGCGACGCCTTCGGCGAGCGCTGGTTCCCGCTCTTCCGCGAGCCCGCGCAGGCGCTGGCGGAGATACGCGCGCGGCGCACGCCCGAGGAGCCGGAGTGGCGCTGGACCGATGACACGGCGATGGCCCTCGCCGTCCTGCGGGTGCTGGACGAGTACGGGGAGATCCGTCAGGAGGCCCTCGCCCACGCCTTCGCCCTGGGGTACGACACCGACCCGGCCCGCGGGTACGGCCACGGGATGCACGAGTTGCTGCCCCGGCTGCTCGACGGGCCGGAGCGCTGGCGCGAGTTGTCGCGGCAGCTGTTCGACGGCCAGGGCAGCCTCGGCAACGGGGCCGCGATGCGCGTGGCGCCCCTGGGCGCGTGGTTCCGCGACAGCCTGCCGCGGGTGGTCGAACAGGCGGCGCTGTCCGCCGAGGTCACCCACGCCCACCCCGAGGGCGTCGCCGGCGCGGTCGCCGTGGCCGTGGCGGCCGCGCTCTGCGCGCAGGGCCGGCTGAGCATCGACGCGGTGGTCTCCCTGACCCCACCGAGCGCGGTGCGGGACGGCCTCGTCCGCGCGGCGGGCCTCCCCTTCGGCACCGAGCCGTGGAAGGCCTCCGGCTTCCTCGGCAACGGGCAGCGGATCAGGGCCGACGACACCGTCCCGTTCGCCGTGTGGTCAGCGGCCCGGCACCCGGACGACCTCACGGCCGCCCTGTGGACCACGGCCGAGGGCTTCGGCGACGTCGACACCACCTGCGCCATCACCGGCGGCATCGTGGCCGCCGCCACGGGCCTCGACGGCGTGCCGCGGGAGTGGCTGCGGCGCAGGGAGCCGCTGCCCGGCGAAGGCCCCCGGTGACGGCCGGCCCCGGGCTCACCCGGACGGAACCCCTTGCACCGGGCAGCCCAGGCCCTCCTCGGCGACCACGCGCGCTCCGCCGGTCACCGGTTCCGCCTCCCCGGCCGGGAACGACGTACGCAGCGTGAAGGCGTACGGCGTCGGCCCGTGGGCGCGCAGATGCAGCAGACGCTCCTCGGCCTCCGCCACCGTCGGACGGTGCCCGGCCGGGACCCACCACAGCGCCGTGACCGCCTCCCGCAGCCGCTCGAACCAATCGCGGCGCCTCGCGAGCATCTCCCGATGCCGACCCTGGTACATGAACGCCGTCAGCGCGTTCATGTCCCGCCATGTCGACATGTTGATGATCAGCCACTCGTCGCCGAGGACCGGGACGTCCGTGGCGTTGCCCGAGTCGCCCTGGAGGCGCCAGACGAACCCGTCCGAGGCGTCGGCCACCGCGTTCACGGGGTCCAGGGCGTCCACGAAGTCCTTCAGCTGCGGTGAGTCCAGCGGGGCCAGGAGGCGGGCGATGTTGACCTGGGCGAGTTCGTAGGCGGCTGCGGGGCGATCGGAACCGGTCGTCGTCATGGACCGAACGGTAGGTCGCCGCACCCGGCCCGCGGCAGCCCCCGTCTCGCCACGTGGACCGGTCCACGCGCGGGGCGGCGTCTGAGTACGCAGTGGGGCAACGCCGGGGCGAGGGCGGCGAGTTCAGCGCGGAAGCGGCCAATGGTTCGGCCCGGACTTCGGCCCGGACTTCGGCCCGGACTTCGGCCCGGGCTTGGGCCGGGACTTCGGCCCGAAGCCCGGGCGGGAGTTCGGCCCGTACTCCTGCCGCGAGTCCAGCACCGCCTCCATCACGGCCCTCGCGACCGGCGCCGCGTCCCCGCCGCCGCTGATCTCCCCGCGCTCGCCCGCCGCGTCCTCCACCACCACCGCGACCGCCACCGCCGGCTCCGCCGCGTCGGAGGCCTGCGCCCAGGAGATGAACCAGGCGTAGGGCCTGCCTGAGTTGCCGACACCGTGCTGGGCCGTGCCCGTCTTGCCGCCCACCACCGCCCCGGGGATCGCCGCGTTCCGGCCCGTCCCCTCCTCCACCACGTCCGTCATCATCCCCCGCAGCAGCGCCGCGGTCGCCGGGCTCATCGCCCGGTACCGGGTGCGCGGCTCGGCCGCCCTGACCGTCTCGCCGGCGCTCGTGGTCGCCTTCTCCACGAGGTACGGCGCCTGCACCGACCCCCCGCCCGCCACCGCCGCCGCGATCATCGCCATCTGCAACGGCGTCGCCCTCGTGTCGAACTGCCCGATCGAGGACAGCGCCAGCTGCGCCGGGTCCAGCTTCCGGCCGAACGTACTCGGCGCCACCGCGAACGGGATTTGCAGCCCGGGATCGTTGAATCCGAAGCCCTCCGCGGTGGCCGCCATCGTCCGGGGCCCCACCTCCACGCCCAGCTTCGCGAACACCGTGTTGCACGACCATACGAAGGCGTACCGCAGGGACGCGTTCGCGCAGCCGTCCGTCTCGTTGCCCAGCCGCGTCGTCGAGCCCGGCAGGTGGTAGGGGTCGGGGGACGTCGTCGGGTCGTCGGGATCCCACCCGACCCCCGAGTCCAGCGCCGCCGCGGCCGTCACCACCTTGAAGGTGGAGCCGGGCGGATACGTCTGCCGGATCGCCCGGTTGAGCATGGGCTGCGCCGCGTCCCCGTTCAGCCGGGCCCAGGTCCGCGCGACGGACGCCGAAGCCCCCGACAGCTCCGCGGGGTCGTACGACGGCGTCGAGACCAGCGCCAGGATCCGCCCGGTCGACGGCTCCAGCGCGGCCACCGCGCCCGTCCGCCCGCCCAGATACCGGAAGGCCGCCCGCTGCGCCGCCCCGTTGAGGGTGGTGACGACGTCCCCGCCCGGCGGGCGCTTGCGCACGAGGCCGTTCCACAGCGGGAACAGCGACAGCGCCGGATCGGTGCCCGACAGCAGCGGGTCCTGCGCGTGCTCCAGCAGCGTCGTCCCGTACCGCTGCGAGGCGAAGCCGGTGACCGGCGCGTACAGCGGGCCGTCCGTGTAGGTGCGCTCGTAGCGGAACGTCCCTCCCGTGTCCCGGGAGCCGGTCACCGGCCGGCCGTCGACCACGATGTCGCCGCGCGGCCGGCCGAAGCGTTCGATCAGCCCCCGGTGGTTGGCGGGATTGCCGCCGTACCGGTCGGACTCGAAGATCTGCACCCGGGTCGCGTTCACCAGCAGCGCGACCAGGAGCACCGCACACAGCGCCGCCGCCCGGCGGATGGTGGCGGTGCCCCCGGGCCGGGCGAAGTCCAGATCGTGAGGGAGGCTCACGGCACCGCCGCCCCGGGGTGCTGGCCGCGGGCCGAGTCGCTGATCCGGATCAGCAGCGCCACGATGATCCAGTTGGTGACGACCGAGGAGCCGCCCTGCGCCAGGAAGGGCATCGCCATACCGGTGAGCGGGATCAGCCCCGTCACCCCGCCCGCGATCACGAACACCTGGAGCGCGACGATCGACGCGAGCCCGATGGCGAGCAGGCGCCCGAAGGGGTCGCGCAGCGCGAGGCCCACCCGGTAGCCGCGCTCGACCAGCAGGGCGTACACCAGGAACAGCGCCGACAGCCCCGCGAGCCCCAGTTCCTCGCCCGCCGTGGCCAGGATGAAGTCCGACTTCACGGCGAAACCGATGAGGACCGAGTGGCCGAGCCCCAGCCCGGTGCCCAGCGCACCGCCGGCGGCGAAGGCGAACAGGGACTGCGCGAGCTGGCCCGCGCCCTGCCCCGCCTCGATCGACGCGAAGGGGTGCAGCCAGTCGGCGACCCTGCCGTGCACATGCGGCTCGAGCCGGCCGACGGCCAGCGCGCCGAGGACCGCGAGCACCAGGCCGACGGCGATCCAGCCGGTACGGCCCGTGGCGACGTAGAGCAGCACCACGAACAAGCCGAAGAACAGCAGCGAGGTGCCGAGGTCACGCTCCAGGACCAGCACGCCCACGCTCAGCAGCCAGACCGCCACGACAGGGCCGAGGACCCGCCCGGCGGGCAGCTGGAGCCGCCCCGCACGGCGGCCCGTCAACGCCAGCGCATGGCGGTTGGCGGCCAGATACCCCGCGAAGAACACCGCCAGCAGTACCTTCGCGAACTCCCCGGGCTGGATGGAGAACCCGGCGACCCTGAGCCAGATCCGGGCGCCGTTCACCGCCGGGAAGAAGATCGGCAGAGTGAGCAGCAGCAGCGCGGCGACCACGCAGACATATGTGTAGCGCTGGAGCACCCGGTGGTGGGGCAGCAGCACCACCACCGCGATGAAGAGCGCCACGCCGACCGTCGACCAGTACAGCTGGGCGGGGGCCGCCCGGTCGCCGGGCGTGTCCAGGTCGAGACGGTAGATCAGCACCAGGCCCATGCCGTTGAGCAGGACGGCGATGGGCAGCAGCAGCGGGTCGGCGTACGGGGCCCGCAGGCGCACCGCGCCGTGCGCGAGCAGCGCCAGCAGCCCGAGCCCGGCGCCGTAGCGCATGGTGCCGGGCGGCACGGTGCCGTCGTGGGCGAGGCCGACGGCGCAGTACCCGTACACGGAGAGCAGGACGGCGAGGACGATCAGGGCGCACTCGATGCCACGGCGCCGGGGCGGGCGCGGGGCGGTGGGGGCGAGGGCGTCCACGGCCGTCTCCGCCGCCGTCTCCGTGCGCTCCGTTCCTCGCGTTCCGGGCTCGATCATGTGCGGAACGTAGCAAGCAGGTCAGGGGTGTGTCCCGTTATGTGCACTCAATCGGGCCGTTCCGGTACATGTAGGGACTCGTGGAGGGCGGGCCGCCGACCGGGTCACTCCGCGAGTTCCTCCAGCAGACGGGCCGTGTCCAGACCGGCCCGCAGGTACTCCACGAACAGCTCGTTGTGCAGCGCCCAGGGGCCACGACGGGCGCGGATCATCCGGATCGCCTCGTCGGCGGTGTGCCCGGCCCGCACCAGCGCCTGGGCGACGACCAGACCCGAGCGGTTGTACCCGTGGTAACAGCGGACGAGGACCCTGCGGCCGTCCTCCAGGGCGTCGTCGGCCGCCTGCGCGAGCCGTATCACGCCCGCGAGCTGCGTCCCGTCCAGCGGGCCGTCCGGAATCGGCCACACATGGTGTTCGACTCCGTCGTCCGGCCCGTATCCCGGCAGCCGCAGCAGGGTCAGCACCAGGTCGAACTCATCACGTACGACGACGAATTCCCGGTCCCCGGAACGCCCCTTGAACTCGTGCCCGCCCATCCACAGGCCGGGCACGACCTCGCTCCACGGGACGTCCGGAGCGGGAACATCGGGTTGCATTCTGCGGGTCCGCAACGGCGCCTCCCACCGAGTCCCCAACTGCTCACAAAGGTAACCGGCTTCTTGCCCGTGGAGCACCCCGCCTGTTCCCATGGTCATGGGGTGATGGTGCATGAGCGGACTGCGCGTCATACCGAACTGGCGACACGGCCAGGAACGCCTTTACGTATGCGGCGCCGACGGCAGGAACGTGGCCTGGTACGACCGCGAGACGGGCCGCGTCCACCTGCTCGTCGAGGACCGGCGACAGGACGTGCTGGAGGCGCTCGGCCCGTTCCTGACCGGCCCGGTCACCGTGGGACCGCCGCCTGTCCCCACCCCCGCCGAGCTGGCACGGCTCACCCTCCACCCGGACGACGACCTGGCGCCGAACCGGCCCGGCGAGGCACTGCTGATCGCCCTGGACCGCGATCCGGGGTCCGGGCACCGGCTGCGCCCCGACCCGCGGCGGCGGGCGCTCGCCGCGGAACAGGCGGTGGGGGACGCGCTGGACCGGCTGGAGGGCGCGGGCTGGCGCACCCTGCACTCGGTGCCGCTGCCCGGCGGGGACCGCGTCCACCATCTGGTGATCGGCCCCGGCGGCCTCTTCACCGTGTACTCGCTCCACGCCCGCAGACAGCGGGTCCTCGTGGCCGACCCGGTGGTGACGGTGGGCCGCGGGGAGCCGTACCCGCTGCTGCGCCGGGTGCGCGCCGACGCGGACCGGGCGTCGTACGCCCTGACCGCCGAGGTGCGTCCCGTCCTGGCGGTGACCGAACCCGCGCGCCTGGAGGTCATGGCCCCGCCGCGGGAGGTCCGCGTGCTGACGGACGCCGACCTGCCCGGCCTCGCCCGCCTGGGCGGCGTACTCAAGCCGGCCGACGTCGAGGCCCTGCACGCGATGGCCAGGGACCGGCACACCTGGGCCAGGGTGTGACCCGCCCGGACCGATATCACTACGGGGGCAGGGCCGTGGCGTGCGCGGGATCGAACAGCGGGGCCAGCAGGTCGCCGTACGCCTGGAGGCGGGGGGCGATGTCCGGGGCGCGGAAGACGAGGGCGCCGGGGGACGCGCAGGCGACCACCTCCTCCCAGGTCACCGGCGCGGACACGGTCGGCTCGGGCCGGGCGCGCAGGGTGTAGGGCGCCGCCGTCGTCTTACGGGCCGCGTTCTGGCTCCAGTCCACGAAGACCTTCCCGGGCCGCAGGCTGCGCGTCATACGGTGCAGGACCAGGCGGGGCATCGCCTTCTCCGCCTCCACGGCGAGCCGCTTGGCGTACTCGGTCGTCCGCTGCGAGGGTGCCGGCTCGACCGAGGCCAGCAGGTGCAGCCCCTTCGAGCCGGACGTCTTCGCGTACGCCTCGATCCCGTCCGCCGCGAGCCGCTCCCGCAGCCACAGGGCGACCCGGCAGCACTCGACGACCGTGGCGGGTGCGCCCGGGTCCAGGTCGAACACCAGCCGGTCCGCCACGTCGGGCGTGTCGATACGCCACTGCGGGGTGTGGAACTCGGTGACGAGGTTGGCCGCCCACATCAAGGTCGGCAGGTCCTGGACCAGAACCATGCGGGCGGGGCCCTCCGCGCGCGGCACCTCGGCCGTGGTGACCCAGTCGGGCGTACCCGGCGGGACGTTCTTGGCGAAGAAGAGCTGGCCGTCCGGTCCGTCCGGGTAGCGCAGGAAGGACAGCGGGCGGTCACGCAGATGGGGCAGCAGCGCGTCCGCGGTGATCGCGTAGTAGTGCAGCAGCTCACCCTTGGTGAAGCCGGTCTCGGGATGGATGACCTTCTCCAGATTGCTGAGCGCGAGTCGGCGCCCCTCCACCTCTGTGATCGGCGTCATACGATGAGAATCCCATGAAATCGCCCGTTATCGACGGAAAAGGTGCGGCACGTGCGATCCATCTGGAACGGCACCATCTCGTTCGGTCTGGTGAGCATCCCCGTCAAGCTGATGAACGCCACCGAGAACCACTCGATCTCCTTCCGCCAGATCCACCTGGCGGACGGCGGCCGCGTCCGCTACCGGAAGTTCTGCGAGCTGGAGGACCGTGAGGTCCCGCCGTCGGAGATCTGCAAGGGATACCAGGACGCGGACGGCACGGTCGTCCCGATCGCGGACGAGGACCTGGCGAAGCTGCCGCTCCCGACCGCCAAGACGATCGAGATCGTGGCCTTCGTACCGGCCGACCGGATCGACCCGCTCCAGATGGACACGCCGTACTACCTGTCGGCGAACGGCGTCCCGGCCACCAAGCCCTACGCGCTGCTGCGGGAGGCGCTCAAACGCAGCGGGAAGGTGGCGATCGCGAAGTACGCGCTGCGGGGCCGGGAGAGGCTCGGCATGCTCCGTGTGTTCGACGATGTGCTCGCCATGCACGCACTGCTGTGGCCGGACGAGATCCGGTCGCCGGAAGAGGTGGCGCCGGACGCCGACGTCCCCATCCGTGAGCAGGAGCTGGACCTGGCCGACACGCTGATGGACACGCTGGGGGAGGTGGACCTGGACGAGCTGCACGACGAGTACCGCGAGGCGGTGGAGCAGCTGATCGCGGCGAAGGCGGAGGGCAGGGAGCTTCCGCCGGCTCCCGAGCCCGAGGGCGGCAAGGTCCTGGACCTGATGGCGGCCCTGGAGAAGAGCGTGCGGGCCGCGCGCGAGTCCCGTGGTGGGGAGCCGGGCCGGGCGGCGGAGGTGAGACACCTGCCGTCCCGCAAGCAGACGCGTGCGGCACCGAAGGAGGTCGGTGGCAAGAAGTCGACGTCGACGGCGAAGAAGACGACGGCGAAGAAGGCGGCGCCCAAGAAGACGACGGGCGCGGGGGAGGAGACGTCCGCGAAGAAGACGGCGTCCGCGACGAAGACGTCACCGGCGAAGAAGGCGGCGGCGGGGACGTCGCCGGCGGCCAATTCGAGTGCGGGGAGGTCGGCGGGGAGCGGGGCGGGGGACGGGAAGAAGACGGCCGGGCAGAAGGCGACTGCGCCGAAGACGACCGGGCAGAAGTCGACCGCGAAGAAGACTGCGGCGAAGAAGACTGCGGCGAAAAAGACGACCGCGACGAAGGCGGCCGCAAAGAAGACGACCGCGGAGAAGACGGCGGGCCGGAAGCGGGCGGGGTGAGGCGCGCGGCGTCCTGCCACCGTGCCGGACCTGCCGGCGTCCAGGCAGCCGGGGGCCGGTCAGTGGGCGGCAGTCAGCGTAGCGACCTGAAGGCGGCCCGGAGTTCGTTGGTGAAGATCTCCGGGACTTCCCACGCCGCGAAGTGACCGCCGTTGTGAACCTCGTTGAAGTAGATGAGCTTGCGCTTTTTCGAGAAGAGCTCTCGCGGAATCCCTGCGGCCAGGAAGCCCCACCCGGATCCGAGCCCGAGGCAAATGACCGGCCGCCATCAAGTGACTGGCTGTAACGCTATTTCACGCACTGTGAAGCCGCAACCCGGTGCCCGTCCCGAAAGTCGAGGCGCCGACGGGGCGCCGGGGCGAGGCCGTACGTGCGGCATTCGACGTGTGCGACGCGGCGATCACGACGGCCGGGACAACCCCCGCCGCGAGTCCGCCGAGCGCCCCCTGGGGCAGTGCGGCTGTCCAGGCGGTCGCGGCTTCGGATATCGGTACACCGGCCATGGCGGCACCGCTGACAACGGCGGCCACAGGGGGGTCCAGCGTCCGGGAGGGGCCATATTGCCGCTACCCGGAGAAGAGGTTAGCCTGCCCTAAGCTACTCGGTTGATCTCGGGGTTGAGGATGTCGATGGTCTCATTGCAGTTGGGTGCGCGCCAGAAGAGCGGTCCGTCCGTGCCGGCGGATTCAGCGGGGGACGCGCGACTTGCCGACCTGCGACCCGGGATGAGTGGCCTGGTGATCGACATCGACGAGTCGGTCGAGCCGAGCACCATGCGACGACTGGTCGACTTGGGGTTCGCCCCCGGCGCGGAGGTCACCGTGCTGCGGAAGGCGCCGCTTGGCGACCCCGTTGTCTTCCAGGTCGTGGAGTACGAGGTGGCACTGCGCAAAGCGCAGGCCGCCGGCATCCACGTACGGCGCACTGCATGAGCGCACACTGCGGTCCGGTGGCCCAGACGGTCACCGGCAGGACTCGTCTGGCCCTGGTCGGCAGCCCGAACTCGGGCAAGAGCACGCTTTTCAATGCCCTGACCGGCCTGCGGACCAAGACCGGTAACTACCCCGGAGTGACCGTCGCGCGCTATGAGGGCATGGCGCGTGTCGGCGAGCACGAGGTGGTCATCGAGGATCTGCCGGGCACCTACAGTCTCGACCCCATCAGCCCGGACGAGCAGGTCGTCGCCGATGCGCTCGACCCGGACAACGCGGGCATCGGCACACCCGACGGGATTCTCGTCACGATTGACGCGACGACACTGCGTCGTTCCCTCGGGCTCCTCGCCCAAGTCATGCAGACAGGCTTGCCGATTTGCGTGGTGCTCACCTTCCGTGACGAGTTGGCCCGTCGCGGCGGCACCCTTGATGCCTTGGCCCTCCGTCGTGCTCTGGGTGTGCCGGTCGTCGGGGTGACGAGCGGATCACGCAACGACCTGGCGGAGTTGCAGTCCGTGCTGCTCGACTGGGCCGCATGGGAGCGGCCGGTCGTCCCGCCGCCCACCGCCCCCTCACAGAGGCGGGCCTGGGTGGAGTCGCTGCTGCAGAGCGCGGGCTACGAGGTACCCGAGGTCGATCGCCGCACGCGGCGTATCGATTCCGTGCTGTTGCACCCGCTGTGGGGCACGCTCATCTTCTTCGCGACCATGTTCGCGTTCTTCCAGATCATCTTCACCGTCGCGACACCGCTGCAGGATGCGGTGCAGAGCCTCTTCGACTGGCTCGGCACGCTGGTCACCGAGTACGTCTCGAACCCGTTGCTCTCCGGCTTCCTGGGCAACGCCCTGATCGGCGGCGTGGGCGGCGTACTGGTCTTCCTGCCACAGATCGCCCTGCTGTTCCTCATGATCTCGCTGCTGGAGGGCAGCGGCTACCTCTCCCGCGCGGCGTTCCTGATGGACCGGCTCATGGCCAAGGCCGGGCTGGAGGGCCGGGCATTCGTCGCCCTGCTCTCCTCCCTTGCCTGCGCCATCCCCGGCATCATGGCCACCCGCTCCCTCCCGTCGGCCAAAGACCGCTTCGCGACCATGATGGGCGCGCCGCTGATGACCTGTTCGGCGCGCTTGACGGTCTATGTACTGCTGACCGGCCTGCTGGTGAGTCCCGATACCAGGGTCGGGCCCTTCGGTGCCCAGGGCGTCGTCATGTTCGCCCTGTACCTCGTCGGTGCGCTCTCGGCCATGGCGACGGCCTGGGTCTTCAAACGGTTCAGCAGCCGGGGAGGTCCGGTGCTGCCGTTCTACATGGAGATGCCGTCCTACCGGCTGCCGCGGCTGCGGTCGGTGGCCGACGCCATCTGGAGTTCCTGCAAGGGCTTCCTGCACAAGGTCGGCCGGATCATCCTGCTCGTCACCATCGGGCTGTGGCTGCTGCTCAGCCTGCCCATGCACAGCGATGCGCAACTGCGCTCCGCCGGGGTCAACCCGGCCGACCGGACCGCGGTTTCGGCCTATGAGGTCGACCACAGCTACGCCGCCGACATCGGTCACGCCATCGAACCCGTCTTCGAACCCCTCGGCTTCGACTGGCGGATCAACGTCGGCGTGCTGGGATCGCTGTCCGCCCGCGAGGTGTTCGTCGCCACCCTCGGCCAGGTCGCTGCCGCCCAGAACCCCGACCAGCCGGCCGAAACCCTGGCACACATGACTTACACCGACGGGCCCCATCGGGGACAGAAGCTCTTCACTCCGGCCACGACGGCCGCCTTGCTGGTCTTCTTCCTCTACGCGCTGCAATGCATGTCGACCATCGGGGTCATGCGCCGTGAGACCGGCTCGTGGAGATGGCCCGCGGTCGCCTTCAGCTACATGTTCGTGCTGGCCTGGACCATGGCCTTCCTGACGCACACCCTCGTAGGACTGCTGGCGTGAGCGTCGTCCCCATGCACCCCGAGGCCACGGCCGACCCGCAGGCCGTCCGTTGGGTGATCCCTGCCGGCACGCTGCCGGTCGTCGGAGAGATCGCCGATGCACCGGACGACCTCGGGAAGATGCTCCACTCCGAAGACGTCGCCTCCATCGAGGTGGAGACACAAGCCGTGGTGATCCGGCTCGCCGATGGCCGGAGCTGGTCCGGCACGGGAGCGCGGGTGCGCGACGCGCTCAGCGCCGCACTGCAGCACCCTCAGCGGTGGCGTCCGGCCGCCGAGGTCACCGAGGACGACATGCTGCGTGCCGCGCTGCAAGACGTCCTGGACGGATCCGTTGGTGACTACATCCGTTCCCACGGCGGCGAAGTGACGATCGTGTCCGCCCAGGACCGGCACGCGGAGGTGCGGATGGCGGGCACGTGCACGCACTGCCCGGCTGCCGGGTTCACCCTCCACTCCCGCCTCGAGTCGGAACTGCGTGCCCGGTTCCCCGGTCTGGTCGAGCTGCGGGCGACGGAGGAGCCCGGCAAGGCGGCAAGGCGCACATGGCTCACCCTGCGCCGCCGCAACGCGTGACCGTCCACGGCGGGGGTGGCGACGCGACCCGCAGCGA
Organism: Streptomyces sp. NPDC047079; assembly: GCF_040643755.1. Lineage (NCBI taxonomy): Bacteria > Bacillati > Actinomycetota > Actinomycetes > Kitasatosporales > Streptomycetaceae > Streptomyces > Streptomyces sp. NPDC047079. Next base: position 12,241 of record NZ_JBEYUZ010000033.1, on the reverse strand, counting down.
TCACCTCTGCCGACGGGCAGGGCGCGGCTTCCGCGGCAGTCACAGGCTCCTGTCAGCGGAAGGGCTACGGTCATGCAGAAGCGCGGGCCCCTGGACTCGTCCAGGGCCTTTCCCATTCGCTGGGGCTGACCTGGCGTCCTGGACGGCCATCGGCCGATCCAGGTGACCCTCGGCGCCTTCGTGCGCGGCGAACGCGTGAGTAGCACGAAGAAACCCCGCCAGGGATTACCTGGCGGGGTTTCGACGTCATCGATCTGTTTCATCGATCTGTCGAGATCACTCTTCGTTCAAGGCAGCTCGGAGGTAGGCGATGACATCTCCGGTCGGCACCTCGACCCAGGTGGCCCCGGGCACCCCGAGGCGCATGACCTCATGACGTTCCCCGTCCAGCTCACGCACGAGAACCTGACGGCTCGTCGCGTCCAACGGATCCACACGCAGGCGCACGGCACCGTGCGTGATCGTCGGGAACATGTTCCGCAGTACCTCATCCGCATGGAGGCGGCGCAGAAGGTTCCATTGCCGCCGGTGGAAGTCGGACGACTGGAGGTCGGACCACTGCGAAGAGGTAGGCTCTCCCCTTTCGAGCGCCCTGGTGAATTCATCGAGCTCGATGAACTCGAATCTCTCCTGCAACTCGTCGAGCGGGATGCCTTCCCGCCATGCAGCGACCGCCTCCACGAGCAATCCGAGATCCCCCGTCGAGCCGATCTCCCAGGTGAACCCGGGAATGTGGACACCCAGCCGGAACAGACGTTCCTCGGCCGCAGGATCGACCGACAGGAAACCCCGCGCTGTCTCGATACTGATGACGTCGGTGGCCCAGGGTGCCAGCCCGATGTCGCACCCGCGCAGCTTCGCTTCCTCTCGCATGGCCGGTGCGAGGCCACCCGAAGCGGTCACGTCCGGGTACGGGTCTTTCCGATGGGCGTCCATACTCATTGTATTCCTTGGCAGTGGCAGTACCCGATGACCGAACCTTTCACAGGGTCGAGTTTCCCCAGAACCGAAAGGTCCGGCATATCCGTCGGGGGGTCCAGCCGCATGGCGCCATCGGGACCCGACGGGGAGTAGAACTTCACCGAACTCCACGGACGTTGACCATTGGCGACAGCTCTGGCGATCATGGACATCTCGTAGTCCGTGGCAGGTCCGGCCTCACCAGCCCTGAGGCCGCGCTTGGCAGCCGCCATGAAGCCTCCGAGTTCGTTCAGTCCCGTCATGTTGACGTGCAGCGTCACGTTCGGGTCGGCGATGGCCATTTCCGCGATCCGGGCGAAGTCCTTCGGAGACGCGTTGGAGAAGGTGGTGAACTTGTTCTCGGGAAGCCCGGCCCACTCGTCGAGCTTGCCCTTATTCTGCCACCCCAAGGCGACCTTGCAGTTGTGAACAAGGATCGGGGTGGGGCCCGCCAGCACGAAGAACGTGTGCAGGTCGTCGACCGTGAGGTCGTAGACCGTGCGCGGAGTCAGGCCCGAGCGGTCGAGGAGGGCGGTCACCGCGTGGACGGAGCCGTCCGGGGTGCGCAGGCGCTCGCCGACGTGCAGGTCGGAAACCAGCGTCCACCCGCGGTCGACCACGTAGAACTTGTGGCCGGCGGTGCTGGCCAGCCTCCCCCCGCCGGAAACGGTGATGTCCACCAGCCGCTGGGTGTCGTGCTTGAAGGTGTCGGTGACCTGTCGGGTCCTCAACTGGCCGGTGGCCGGATCCGTGGCCTTGACGAGGTCCCCCACACCCACCTGGCTGATGGGCCGGTGTGAGCCGTCCGCCATCAGCACCTCGGTGGTGCCGGGGAAGCTGTTCGCCCGGCAGGCGGTGTACAGGTCTTCGTAGGCCTTGACGGTGTTGTTGAGCTTGGCGAGGGTCCCGGGGTCCAGGTCCAGGGCCTTGAGGGCATTGAACGCGTCACGGACCCCGACGCCGGTCTTCATCGCGGCGTCGAGAGCCCGGATCCCTTCGAAGACCTTGCTGAACGCCTTGCCCGGGATGAAGTTGCTCAGTGCCCAGGCGCAGCCGCTGGCGCTGCCGTGCCAGCAGTCGACGAAGTCCTGGACCAGAACCGCCTTGATGAGCTGGTAGGTGACGGTCTGCTGGATGAGCTCCAGCTTGGAGAAGTACCGGGTGACGTCCTGCTTCAGCCCTGGGATGCGCTTGCTCTCGATGAGCAGCGTGTCCTGAGACGGGCAGCCGCCGGCGCCGGCCGTGGTGTCGGGGTTGGTGCAGAGGAAGAAGTCGACCGTCGCGGTGAAGGTGACCGTGAACGTGGTGGTGCAGCCTTCGAAACCGACCGTGATCACACAGGGGTCGTGCTGCTTGGCGTCGGTGATCTCGATGCTGTCCTCGTCGACGACGTACCACGTGCCGCCGACTCCGGTACCCGCGCCGGTCGAGACCTGCTTGTTCGCCGCGTTGCGTGCCGCTTCCTCGGCTGCCTTCTCTGCCTCCTTGGCGTACTTCAGCGCGTCCTTGGCCGCTTCCTCGGCTTCGGTGGCGGCGGCGTCGGCGCGGTCGGCTGCGGCGCGGGCGTCCCTGGCGGCCTGCTCGGCCTGCGAGGCGGCCGCGCGGGCGGCTTCGGCGTCGAGGGCTGCCTGGTCGGCGGACTCGCGGGCCTCCTTGGCGTAGCCCTCGGCGCGGCCTGCGGCCTTGTCGGCGGCTGCAGCGTCCTCGGTGGCCTGGCGGTCGTACTCAACGGTGCGGGCCAGGGACGCCGACGCCTGTGAGGCGGCCTTGGCGGCGTCGGCCGCGTAGCCGAGCGCCTCCTTGGCATAGCCGCGTGCGTCGGCCGCGTGTGCCGCGGCGTCGGCCGCGTACTGGTAGGCGATCTTCGCGTCGCCCTTCGCCTGGTCGGCGAGGTTCTTCGCGGCGTCGGCCTCGGCCTGCGCGTTCTTGGCGTGGGCGTCCGCGACGGCCTGCTGCTGGTCGGCGATCGACTTCGACGCCTGCCCGGTCAGCACGACCAGACCGGCGGCCGAGTCGGTGTCGACGTACGGCGAGCCGAGCTCGATTGCGTCGTTGGCCGGCTTGGCGACCTGCGCGGCTGCGTTGCCCGCGTCGACCGCTGCCTGGGCGGTGACGTGGGCGAAGCCTGCCGCCTTCGCCGAGGCGGCCAGAGCCTTCGCGGCCTCCTTGTTCGCCTCGTCCGCCTGGGACTTGGCGTCCTTGGCGTGGGCTTCGGCCTCATCGGCCAGCTTGACCGCCGTCTTCGCCTCCGAGGCGGCATGCTGCGAAGCGGCGATCGCGTCGGCCACGGCACTGGTCGCGGTCTTCACCGCGGCGTCGGCCTTCAGTTTCGCCGCCTGCGCGGCGTCCGCGTCAGCGCGGGCCCGCTTGGCGGCAGCCTCGGCGCGTGTGGCCGCGGCGTCCGCTTCGGCCGCTGCCTCGGTGGCGGCATCGGCTTCCGAACGGGCCTTCGCGGCGGCTGCCTCAGCGTCGTCGGCGTGCCCGTCTGCCGCGTCCGCCGCCGCCCTGGCCTCCTGGGCGTTGCCGTCCGACTCGTGGGCCTCGGCGTACGCCTCCTTCGCGTCCGCCTTGGCGCGCGCGGCGTCGGCCTTCTGTGCGGCGTCCCAGGCGTCGTCGCGTTTGGCCTTGGCGTTGTCGCGGGCCTTCACCGCGTCGTCGCGCTTGCCCTCGGCGGTCTTCTCGGCGGCTTCGGCCTTGTCCTTGGCGTCCTTGGCCTTCGTCGCCTCGGCCTGCGCGTTCTGCTTGTGTTGTGCGGCCGCGGCCTGCTTGGCGGCGGCCATCTCCTTCTCCGCCTTGGCCGTCTTCTCCTCGGCCTCGGCCGCGAGCCGCTTGGCGTGCGCGTCGGCGGCAGCGGCCTTCGCGTCGCCCTCGGCCTTCAGCGCGACGGCGAGGTTCGCCTCCGCCGTCGCCTTGTCCTTCTTCGCGTTGTCGCGGTGCAGCCTGGCCGCGTCCGCCGCGGCCTTCGCCTGCAACTCGGCCGCGTGCGCGGCCTCCTTGCGGAACTCCGCGTTGACCTGCGCGGCCTGGGCCAGGGCCCGCTGCGTGATCGTCTCGCTGTCACCCGCGGCAGCCCTGGTTGCGGCCTCGGCCGTCTCACCGGCCTTCACCATCGCCGTCAGCGCGGCCACGGACCCCTTGGTGACCTGCGCCTTCTGCTGACCGACGAGAAGCCCACGACCCCGCGGCGCACCAGCGGCATCCGCGACACCGTACGCCGCCTGCTCGGCCGCATCGGACGCGGTGGCCGCCTTCGTGGCGTTCTCCATCTGGGCCTTCAGCGCGGCAAGCTGCTTCTTCGCCGCCGCCTGGGCGTCGGTGACGACCTTCTTGGCCTTGTCGAACTCGGCCTTGTCCGGGTACAAGGCGCTGTCCGTGCCCTTGTGACCGGACGGCTTGATCAAAAACTTCTGCGAACCGGCGTTCTTGCAGTCCCACAACCGCGCGTCCGTGCTCTTGGTGAACGCGCTCAGGTCGAGGCACTTGCCCGTGCTCACGCTCTTCAGGGGCGCGGTGGCACGGACGTCGCCCTTCCATGTCTGCCCCGCGGACTTGTAGCAGTCCGAGATCTGGATCTTCGTGCCGTTCGCCGACCCGTTCCCGGCCACGTCCAGGCACCTCTGCGAGCCGACGTTGCGCAGGTGCAGGTCGTCCTCGCTGCCCTCGAGCGTCCACTGCTGGGCCGCACCGCCGTTGCAGGTGTAGATCTGGACGGGAGTGCCGTTGGTCTTGGCACCGCCCGCAACGTCCAGGCAGTTGCCCGCCGCGCCCGGAACCTCGATCGTCACATAACTGTCGCCGATCCAGCCCAGCCCGCCCGCGGACCAGTAGTCCTGCCAGCGGGTGGAGTAGTCGGCGAGCCACGACTGGCCCAGGATCTGCCCCAGGGTGAACGTGCCGTCCTGCAACGCCGTCGTCGCGGTGACGTTGCCGGCGAGGATCTGCTGCCGCTGCGTGGCCTGGGAGGCGATCTCCTGCTGCCACTCGGCGGACGCCTGCGCCACCTCCTTGCCGAGCACCCGGTTCGGGTCGATCGGGGCGTGCCACGCACACGAGGCGAAGCGGGCCTTCAAGTCCTCGACCGCGATACGGAACTCCGGGGTGTCCGGCGCCGGGGCGGTGTGAGGGAAGCCGCCCGAGGACAGGAAGACACGGGCGTCATCGGCGAACACCCTGGGAACGAACAACTGGTTGGGTTCGATCTTCCCGGAGTTCTTCTTCCACAGCGCCCACGCCTGCTGCTCCTGCGGTGTGCCCCCCGTGGTGTACAGCTGATCGCCGATCGCGAGCGCGGCGGCCTTCGTGCTGTCGTCGGCGGTGGGCGACGGATCGTAGAACGGGGAGAACAGGTCGACCGACTTGAAGTACGACTGATACAGCCACGGAAGCAGGCCGGTCTTGTCGTAGATCTCGTTCGCTCCGCGCGGTTCGCCGGGGTAGGAGCTCAGGCCGCTGACGGCGGTGGAAAACGCATGCTCCTGGTCATTGGCCTTCTTGACCCACTGGTCGCTGCTGGCGCTGTCCGCGTAGAAGGCCTGGTGCAGGGGGGTGCTGTCGTCGGCGAGGTCCCGGTTGAGCTTTTGGTGGAGCTGGTCGGGCGGCAGCCCGACGGCGTTTTGTGCGAGGGCGAACAGGTTGGGTCCGCCCTTGCGCAGGGCATCGGCGGCCACACACTGGTCCTCGCGCAGCTGCTCAGCCGCTTTGCTGTCGAAGCCGTCGTACGAGTCGCTCGTCGCGGCCACGGGCTGTTCGGCGTCCCTGCCGAGCTGGCCGGGCTGGACGGCCAGGCCACCGAGGACGGCCAGGGCGGCGACGGACGTGACGGCAGAGCTGAACGCTGCGGATGTTCGTGATCTGGGATTGAACAACCTCGGTCTGAATCGCAAAGGGGCATCCTTCATAGCGAGCGAAGGCAGGCAGGGGTGACCGCCCGAAGAGGCGTGGGGATACGCGCGGGTCAGCCCGTCGTCCCGGTGCGGGAACAAGGGCAGCAGACAGCAGCGACCAAGTAGGCGTTCACAACCAGCCGGTGTCGCGGCATGACGAACCGTCCCTCCCCCGTGACGGCACTGTTCCCCCGGCCGCCGAATGACGTGTGCGCGTCACGAGGGATGGGTCAAGGTCCCTCAACGGTGGGCGCGCGGCGTTCAGTTACCCACAGGTCAACCGGCTGTGGCAAGGGCCGAACCCGGTGTCCCGGCTGCGGAGCGGTAAATCACTTGCACGGCCGTTCATGGCACGTCCTGCGCGAAAGTCGTGCACATACCGGGAGTTACCTATGTGAGACATGTAAAGAAGGCGTGCCGAGAGTGCACATTCTCCGCCATAAATTGACCGGAAGTCGCCTACTCGTCGCAATGTGCGGTCGTGCCGCTATGGGCTCGACCGGCGCAAGAGCGTGCAGGTTGAGGGCTGCCGGGACGTTGCCCGCGGGAGACCGGCGGGACCCGAAGCCGGTGCTGTGAGCTTCCGCGCCTACGCCGACAAGTGGGCAGAGCAACGCGAACTGGCGCCGGTCACCAGGGATCTCTACCGCCCGCTCCCCGGCAAGCACCCGGCCGCCTTTGCCGACGCGGACTTGGACGAGATCACCGCACCGCGCGCGAATCGCGGGCCGGACGACCGAGGCCAGTCGATCAGCGCCGAGGCATACCGCCTCCTCAAGGCCGTCATGAAAGCGGCCGCCGATGACGAGCTGATCCCGTGCAACCCGTGCAGGCCGAAGAGCCGGCGGGGCCTTCCCGGTCCCTCGCTGTCGGACAGTCCACGTCCGTCGACCAGTGGACGCCTGCTGTGACTTGGAGGGCGGGACCACGTACTCCACTCGTGTCAGGTGACGCGTACTCCGCCGTCGACGAACAGGTCCTGGGCGTTGACGCCGGTGTTGCGCAGGAGGAAGTCGGTGGCGTCGGCTACCTCCGCCATCGTCACGAGGCGCCCGATGGGGGTACGTGAGACCTGGGGGTTCTCGGGTACGTCGCGCCACCTCGGGTGGTCGCCCACCATGCCCGGGTGGATGGCGTTGACGCGGTGGGGCGCAATCTGCACTGCGAGGGTCTTCACCTGTCCGGTGATACCTGCATTCATGGCGGTCACCATGGTGGAGCCGGGGTAGGGGCGTTCTTTGGCCAGGCCGCCGAAGAGTACGACCGACGCGCCGGGGGCGAATCGGTCACTCAGGACTCGCACGGTCTCCGTGTACCCCACCAGTTTGGTGGTCACGGCGTGGACGGCCTTGGCGATGTCGAAGTCCGCGACAGTGGTGAAATCCTCTGTGACGGCGGTGATCACCAGGTTGTCGACTTCCCGAACGTCGACGAGCGCTTCCTCGATGCTCTCCGGCCGCGACAGGTCAACGGCCAGGCCCCGCACTGTCCCGGCGACTTCGGCGGCCACGGACTCGGCGCGCTCCGGGGTGCGGCTGGTGATGATGACGATGTCCCCACGCCCGGCGAATCGCTGCGCCAGAACGCGTCCCAGGCCGTCGCTCCCTCCGATGATGATCGACGTGGTCACGATCCAGTGGTTCCCTCCGGTGGCCATGCGGCTGATAAGGGATCTTATGCGGGCAGATAAGGATGGAACGGGTGCCGTTTGACTGGTCCACTCGGTCGGCCCAGGACCCGTCCCGGCCGGACGGTCCGCCTGTGCTCCACGGCAAGGATCTGGCGGGAACGGCCTGTGCGCCATACCTCGGATTCGATCAGGTGTGTGATTTTTCCGTGGGCATCCTGAGATCACCTCGATGAGACGGGCGGGGCAGAATATGCTGGTTTGTGCACGAAAGTGATGGTGATCAGATATGACACTCCGACGCCAAGCCTCAAGCTCGCGCCTCCGTAAGGCCACCCGGCTCGCACTGGGCGGTGCCCTGGCAGCCGCCCTGACGCTGGGCGCCAGTCCCGCCGGGGCCTCCTCCGCGGGCCACGTTTCGACGATCGACGCGGCGACTCACCGGATGACCGTCACGGATCACGGTCGGACGGTGATGACCTTCACTGTGGGCTTCGGAAAGTCCGGATTCCGCACGCCGTCCGGAACCTTCCATGTGCTGGGCAAGAACGAGGTCATCAGAATGACCTCGTGCAGCGCGAACATCACGTGCAATCCGCGTAGCCCCAACTACTACGCCCTCACGGTCCATTGGGCGGTGCGCTTGACCAGCGCTGGTGTGTTCGTCCACGCGGCGCCCTGGGACCACGCCATCGGTCAGGCGGACATCTCCCACGGCTGCATCCACCTGAGCACGGCGGACGCTCACCGCTTCTACGATTTCAGCCGGGTCGGCGACACGGTGATTGTCAAGAACGCCGGCGGCTAGAGCGGTCCGTAGCGCCCCCTACGCTCAGCGGCCAAACCGGAAGCTACAAGTGCCCTGCGGTCCACACTCAACGGGCCGCCCGAAGCGCTCAGTGGCCTCCCGGCGGGACTCGAAACTGCGCCAAGCGCTTGGAAGATGCGTGCACACCCCAGCGGCCTGGGCCGGCAGTCCGAGTGTCAGCTCCGCAGCAAGGTGTCGGGGGCCGTCGTGCTCGGTGCGCGTTGCCGTCAGCATTGCTGTCAGTGCCGACGGCGTGCGTGGTGGACGGTCACCGCCTGTGAGTGAGGCGGGGCGACTTGGGGCCTGACCAGTGGTGTGCCGACTTGGATCTCACGACGCGCCTACAAGATCACGATCCAGCAACGCCACTTCCGCGGAACCTTCACAATCGTCACACTCTATGTAGTGTCCGAGGGTTTCTGGTTGCAGAGGAGTCAAGTGGCGATCCGAAAGAGCGTGGAGGAGACGCTGGTCGTCGCGGGCGAGCGCGACGAGTGGCTCACCCGCTGCGCAAAAGGCCTCATAACCGCAGGATTCAAGGACGTACAGACGAGCACGGTACTCGGGCAGGTGACCGGCACATACAAGAAGTTCCCGACCAATGGTGAGCTGGCGATCACCGTAGTGCCGAGCGCCCAATCAGGGCACACCCAGCTGACGCTCCGCTCAACCGCGGCAGTTGACAACGTCTACGCCCTGTTCTCCAGTCCGAACAAGAAGATCCTCGCGACTGCGAAGGCCGGCCTGGGATGAGCACGTCTGGGTTTGAACAGTCCCCAACCAAGCTCTGCTCCGCTTGCGGAACTCTCACGCAGACGGTCAAGACCTTCTGTCCGGAGTGCGGCACCACCTATGGCGAGCCGGGCGGCGGTAGGTCGGCCAGCTTTGTCTGGGGCGCTTTTGCTTGTGCGGCAGTATCCCTGCTCTTCTTTCCCATCGTTCTGGGGCCCCTCGCGATCGTTCTGTCGGCTATCGCAATGAAGCGGAAGGAGCCGCACGCCTCCGTGGCCCTGGGCCTTTCGGTTGCAGGCATGGTGATCGGCTTCGTCATCGGTGCCCTGGCCTACAGCGCATAAGCGGGCGACAGTGTCACCACCACCCTCGAATTGGACTCGGCAATGAACACTCCCAGCCTGTCGACCTGAGGGTTGACACGGGGGCGAGCGGCGAGAATCGAGCTCGTGCTCTCGGTTTCGGAAGCTTGGGTGATCTATGAGTTGTTGGCGTACTCACCTGGGGCTGAACGGCCTGGGCTGGTCGACCGTCGGCTCAATTGCCCGGAGTTTCCCCGTAGTTCCCCGCACATCGCGAACCGCCGTCCCCTTCGGGTCGGCCAGCCACAGGCCCAGTGTCTGAGCTGCGTCTTCCGGCAGCGCCCGTTCAAGTATCGTCGCATCGAGCTTGTCCGCCAGGCTCTGGTCGAACCTCATGAGAACGCCCCCTCCTTGCGTGACAGGTCATCGTGGCATGCAGCGGTGACAGCGGCCACGACGGACCTCCCTCATTTCCCGGGCAGTCCCGCGGGTGTGTGGAGGGGCGTCGTGCGAGACCGCACCTCCAGGATGCGCGCCCAAGCGGGACGCCGAGCGGTAACTGGTGCGCCCCTGGCCATCCGTTGCCGCATGCGGATCGTCACGCCCCAGGCCCCGAGGACATCGAGATGGTGAGACACCAACGGGTCGTCTGAGTTTCAATATCTGCACCAAAATGGGGAGGGATTCAGCGTGGTTCAGATGTACCCGCCACCGCCGCCACCACGGCCACCGAGCAGACGGAAGGCGTGGCTGCTGATCGTGTCTGTGTCCGTCGTGATGGCGACGGCTGTGGGGGCGGCCGTCTACGTTGACCGGTCGGACAAGGGGCACTCGTCCTTGGCGACTCCGTTCGCCGATGGCATCTCGACTCCGAACGTGTGGGTGGGGACTGAGAACGACGGCGTGGCGATGGTCGAGCTGACGAGGACGGGGCCGAGCCTGTCGGGGTCGCTGGACATCACGGGAATCCCGTCCAGCAACCCGACGACGACGAAGTCACAGCACGCGGCCTTCACGGGGACGGTCGACGGGACTGCGGTGACGTTGCGGATCGACAATGCCTTCGGGTCGGTCGGCTCGCTGTCGGGAACGCTGACGAGCACGGAGCTGAATCTGCACGTGCCGAACAGCGAGACCGGGACCATGTACGCCCTCGCGCTGCGGCCGGGCACGGTCGACGACTACAACAACAAGGTCGGCGATCTCCAGATCCAAGCGCGTAAGGCGCTCACTGACCTTCAGGATGCACAGGACCAGGCGAACCAGGCCGCTGCCGACGCGGAGACCAGGGGGCAGATCGACGCTGCGGCAACGAAGGCGAACTCCGCGTACACCGAGCTGAAGCGCACGCTGGGTGTGCCGGTCGACTACAGCACCTTCGTAACCGACCTCGCGACGGCTCGGCGTGACCTGAAGACGGTGAAGGACAACGCGGCGAGCCTGTCCGGCGAGGACGCATGCATTGACGCGGGCTCCGTGGAGTCGGATGCAGGCACCGTCGAGATGGACGCGGGGACGCTGGAGATGGACCGAGGGACGCTGGACTTCACGATCTCCGACATCGAGAGCCAGTCGACGGCGCTCAAGGAGGCGTGGAACAGCTACACCGAGAGGCAGAAGCTGATGCCGGAGTACCGGCCGGTGCTGACGACATTGGCCGGTGGGGTCACGAAGCTGCGGTCGGATGCGGAAGACGCGGTCACCGCTGTCAAGTCCGAGGGGGACGGCTACGTGAAGACCGGGAAGGATTTGGCGGCCGAGGCACGCAGGGTTTCCGACGCCGCCGTTGCGTCGTCGTGCTGACAGGGGCGATCCCTAGGCGCGCCGACCAGGCTGTCCGAGGCTGGAGCGAACCGTTGAGCTGTTGCGTGAGTACGAGTGATCGCGCGCGGCACCAGGCTTCGGCCCCTTGGACTCGTCCGGGGGCTCCTCCCATTTGCTGGGCTCACTAAGCTTGGCGTTTAACCTCGCTGGGCTTGGTGCTCCTTGATCGATTCGGCGCGTTTGACGGTCTTGCCAACGTCGTGGCGTCTGGCCCGTTGCTTGTTTTTCGAGCCGGGAGGCCGTCCGGGGCCTGGGCGGGACGGTTTTGGCGCGCTTGCCGGGCGGGCTGCTGCTGCGCGGACGTTGCGAAACCCCCGGCGGACTCGGGCGGGGGTGAGGCGGCGGGGTTCTGCGGGCCGTTCCCATGGGCGACGGAGGTCCTCGGCGAGGGGCCGGGCGAGACGGAGCTGGGTGTGAGCGGCGATGATCAGCCAGGTCCACAGGTCGGCCGTGTCGGGATTCCTGACCCTCGGGGCGGTCCAGCCCAGGGTCTGTTTCATCAGCCGGAAGGTGTGCTCCAGGTCGAAGCGGCGGAGGAAGGACTGCCACCAGCGGTCCACCTCCGCCGGTGCGGCGGCGGTGGCTGAGCACCACAGCCAGACCGGTTTCGGGTCACGGTCACCGGGCAGGCGCTCGACCTTCAGGCGGATCAATGTGCCGTGCAGGACAGGGAGTTCTTCCTTGGCGTGCTCCAGCCAGGGGCCGCGGTGAGTGAGCCGGGGATGCATCCGGTCCCAGGCCGTCGCGGTGGCTGTGCCGTAGCGGGCGGTGTCCGTGGCGGTCGTAACGTCGGGCTCGTGCCAGCTGTCGGGTTTCTTGAACGTGAGGACGCCGCCATGCCGGCGGGGACGCCCGCCCCGGGGACCCGACCGGGCGGGGCCGGGGTCGCGGAGCATGACCCGGTCCGAGCGCAGGCGCCCGACCAGTACGACGGGCAGGTCGGCGAGAGCGTGGGTCAGGTAGGCGACGTCGTAGCCGGAGTCCATCACAATCAGGATGTCCGGATCGCGCGGTCTCCAGTGGCCTGCACTCGTCAACCGCCCGACGACATCGTGGAGTTGGACGGCCGTGACGGTCGTCGCGTCGTCGGCCGGGCCCAAGCGGA
>NZ_JBEYUZ010000032.1:0-47429 GCF_040643755.1 Streptomyces sp. NPDC047079 | reverse complement strand
TAACTTCGCCCGAGCACGGTTCACTTCATGTGCGTCCATACCTTCAACATGCCCCCAAACAGGACCGAGAGGCAGACGTAACGGAGTCCTACTAGCGCGCGTACAGCCCCTCCACCTCCCGGGCGAAGTCCCGCAGGATCGCCTCCCGGCGGAGCTTCATCGACGGGGTCAGATGGCCGGCCTCCTCCGTGAACTCCACGGGGAGGACCGCGAAGCGGCGGATCGACTCGGGGCGGGAGACCAGCTTGTTGGTCTCGTCCACCGCGCGTTGCAGGACCGCGTGCAACTCCTCGTCGTCGAGCAGGAGTTCCGGCGGCACCGGGTGCTTGCCGATCATCTGGCGCCAGTGCACGATCCCCTCGGGGTCCAGGGTGATCAGGGCGCTGACGTAGGGGCGGCCGTCGCCGAGGACCAGGCACTGGGAGATCAGGGGGTGGGAGCGGAGCCAGTTCTCCAGCGGGGCCGGGGCCACGTTCTTGCCGCCCGCGGTGATCAGGATCTCCTTCTTCCTGCCCGTGATCGTGAGATAGCCCTCGTCGTCCAGGCGCCCGATGTCGCCCGTCGCGAACCAGCCGTCGGCAGCCGCGGGGACCACCCCGCCCGCGTTGGGGTCCCAGTAGCCGCGGAAGACCTGGCCGCCGGACAGCAGAACCTCGCCGTCCGCCGCGATGCGCACCCTCGTGCCGGGCAGCGGCCAGCCCACCGTGCCCAGCCGGGGTTTGAGCGGCGGGGTCACGGTGGCCGCGCCGGTGGTCTCCGTCAGGCCGTACCCCTCGTAGATCCCTATGCCGGCGCCCGAGTAGAAGGCGGCGAGGCGGTGGCCGAGCGGGGAGCCGCCGCAGATGACATTCCGGACCCTGCCGCCCAGGGCGTTGCGGATGCGGCGGTAGAGGAGGGGGTCGTAGAAGGCGCGTGCCGTCTTCAGGCCGCGGCCGGGGCCGGGGCCGGTGCCGTGCTGCCGGGCCTCCGTCGCCTCGCCGTAGCGGCGGGCCACGTCGGCCGCGCGGTCGAACAGCGCCGCCCGGCCGCCGCGCTCGGCGGCGGCCCGCGCGTTGTTGTAGACCTTCTCCAGCATGTACGGGATGGCCAGCAGGAAGGTCGGCCGGAAGCTCGCCAGGTCGGCCAGCAGGTCCTGCGCCCGCAGGCTCGGCGCGTGGCCGAGCCGTACCCGGGCGCGGATGCAGGCGACGGCCACCATCCGGCCGAAGACGTGCGACAGGGGCAGGAACAGCAGCGTGGACGGCTCGTCGGTGCTCTTCGCACTGAAGATCGGGTGGAGGAGTTCGGTGGCGTTGTCGACCTCGGCGAGGAAGTTGCCGTGCGTCAGCGCACAGCCCTTGGGGCGGCCTGTCGTACCCGAGGTGTAGACGAGGGTGGCCAGGGTGTCCGGACCCAAAACGCCCCGGCGTACGGAGACCTCCTGGTCCGGCAGCTGCTGCCCCAGTTCCGCCAGAAGGTCGACGTGCCCCTTCTCCATCACCCACACATGGCGCAGGCCGGGCAGATGGGGGCGCTCGGGGCCGAGGGCCGCCGCCTGGCCGACCGTCTCCGTCACCAGGGCCGCGACGCCCGCGTCCTGGAGGATCCAGCGGGTCTGGAAGACCGAGGAGGTGGGGTAGACGGGGACCGTCACCAGGCCCGCCGCCCAGGCCGCGAAGTCGAGGAGCGTCCACTCGTACGTCGTGCGCGCCATGACGGCGATCCGGTCGCCCGGCATCAGGCCCTCGGCGATCAGACCCTTCGCCACGGCCAGGACCTGGTCGGCGAACCGAGCCGCCGTCACATCCGTCCACTCACCGTCCGCGTCACGGCGGCTGAGGACCCGGTGGCCGGGCACCTCGGCCGCGTTCTCGAACGGCAGGTCGGCGAGCGAACCGTGGGTCACCTGCGGTTTCAGCGGGGGCACATACGCCTCCCGCACCTCACCGTTCAGCCGCCGGGTCTCCGGCTCCACGAGCACCGGGCTCCCGTCGTGGTCGAGGTCGGCCGGAGCCGTGGGTACGGGAGCGGACGAGTACGAGATGGGCATGGGCAGCTCCTGGGGCCTGCAGCGGTGCACTGCTTCGCTGCATGAGGTACGCACTGTGCGCACCGAGACGTTCATCGGCGGTGCGGCTCGCTGTTACCGCCGGTCAGGACCCGGATCGTACGGGTCCCGCGTGGGAAGTCTGTGCGGGTTCGGGGAGGGTCTGGGGACGGGCGTGTGCAGCCTCCGCGTTCACCCGCCGCCCGGATGCGGCCCGGACGACTCCGCACGGTTTGAGCGGCGCCCCGGCCGATGCGGCCTGGGGACTCGGCCGGCGCGGCCGGGCACGGGAACCGCTCATCTCGACCCGCCCCTCCCCCCGGACGTGCGCCCGGACTTACCCCCGGTAACCTTACTCCAGAGTCAACAGTCGAGCGAGCTGGGAGCCGGACGATGACCGACCGCTATCCGCGCTTCACGGGAACCGCCCCGGGCCGTTTCCTCACTCGGCGGCTCGGGCTGACCCCGCTGCTGGCCCGGGGTGCCCTTCTCTCCCCCTTCAAGCGCCCGCGGCCCGACGCCCCCTTCCCCCGGACGCGGCTCGTCCTGCCGGGGGTGCGGATCGACTCGGACCGGCTCGCCGCGTACGAGCGCGTCTGCGGGTTTCCGACCGGGGTCGACGCGCTGCCCGTCACCTACCCCCATGTCCTCGGCTTTCCGCTCGCCATGCGGATCATGGCGAGCCGGGAGTTTCCGCTGCCCCTCGTCGGTCTCGTGCACACGTCCGTCGAGATCACCCAGCGCGAGCCGCTCGCCCCGGACGGGGAGTACGCCATCGGGGTGCGGGTCCGGGAACTCCTGCCCCACCGGCGCGGCACCGAGGCCGTCGTCGTCACCGAGGCCCACGCCGGGGAGCGCCTGGTGTGGGAGTCGACCAGTACCTACCTCGCCCGGCACCGCACCTCGGCCCCGGCCGCGAAGCCGCCGACCGTACGGGCTCCCCTGCCCGCTCTCGCCAAGTGGCATCTGGCCGACGACCTCGGGCGCCGCTACGGGGCCGTCTCCGGGGACCGCAACCCCATCCATCTGCACCGCCTCACCGCGCGCCCGTTCGGCTTCCCCCGGGCCATCGCGCACGGCATGTGGAGCGTCGCCCGGTGTGTCGCCGAGCAGCCGGCCGGCACCGCCGTGCACCTGCGCGCCGAGTTCGGGGCACCCGTCCTGCTGCCGGGCACCGTGATATTTGCGGCCGAGGGCGGACGCTTCGAGTTGCGCGGCGGGGACAGGCTCCACCTCCGCGGCGGGATACGGCACCTGCGGGAGTGAGCCCGGCGCGCGCCCGCCGGGAATTGCGTCCGGAAACCGTGACATCCGGAAAGGCTGACGTCCGGGAAAGCCTCGGGGCCGGAAAACGTCGGGGACGGAGCCGAGAACCGACGGAATCAAGCCCCGCAAACGGCCCCGTAACACCAGCCGGACCTCCGGCGGTGACCCCTTCGGAACTCGGGGGGACCCGGTCCGAACCCCGGCGCAGAACCGTCCTCGGCACGGCCCGGAGCCCGCATGAGACCAGCCCACAGGGGTACCGGGGCACCATGGGTGTGCTGGCCCGTCTGGACGGTTACCAGCGACGGCATCGCTGGGCGGGCTTTCCTCTGGCCGTGGCCTACAAGTTCTTCGACGACCAGGCCGCCTATCTGACCGCCCTTTTGACCTACTACGGTTTTGTGTCCCTCTTCCCGCTGTTGCTCTTCCTTGTCGCACTCCTGGGCACCATACTCAGCGGAAACCCGCCTCTGCAGCAGGCGGTGCTGAACTCGGCACTGAGCGAATTCCCGGTGATCGGCGACCAGCTCGGGCACAACATCCACTCCTTCCACGGAAGCGGTGTCGCCCTGGGCGTGGGTATCGCGGGCAGTCTCTACGGCGCCCTGGGAATCTCGCAGGCCGCCCAGCTCGCCCTGAACAAGATCTTCGCGGTGCCCCGCCACGCCCGCCCCGACCCGCTCCGCTCGCGGCTGAAGGGCCTGAAATTCCTGTCGCTGCTCGCGCTCGGGCTCTGTGTCACCACGGCCCTGTCCGCCGGGGAGTCCCAGGCCAGCGTGTTCGGCGCCCGGCTGGCCATCGGCGTGCGCGTCGCCGCCGCGGCGACGGCCGTCGCGCTCAACGCCGGGCTGCTGATGGCCAGCTACCGCATCCTGACCCGCCGCCGGCTACCGGTGCGCCTGATGTACGCCCCAGCCCTGGCCGGAGCCTGTGCCTGGCAGGTAATCCAGTGGGGCGGCTCGTACTACGTCGGCCATGTCCTGAGGGGCACCACGGCGACGTACGGGCTCTTCGGAATCGTGCTCGGCCTGATCGCCTGGCTCTATCTCGGCGCGCTGGTGTACATCGGCACGGCGGAGGTCTGCGCGGTGCGGTGCCTGCGGCTGTGGCCGCGCAGCCTGCTGAGCCCCTTCACCGACCGTGTCCACCTCAGCCCCGGTGATCTGCGCGCCTACCGGACGTACGCGACGACGGAGTCCTTCAAGGGCTTCGAGAAGATCTCGGTCCACTTCGACCAGCCCCCGCACCCGCCGCTCGACGGCGGCAGCCCGGAGGAACACCCGCCGGAGTCCGCCTAGGGGAGTCCTAGTCGCGGTCCGGGGGTGACCAGGAACGGCCCTCCATGAGGTTGCCGAGGCCCGCCCAGGCGAAGTTCATCAGGGTCGCCGCGGCCTGCCGGGCGGAGACACCGGGAGTGACGTTGGCCCAGGCCGCGAGGGACTCCGCGGCACCGACGAGAGCCTCGGCGAGCCCGGCGACGTCGCGTTCGGGCAGGTCGGGCTCATGGGGGTCCCTCCCCGCTCGGGCGCAGCCGACAGCCTCGGGGAGGGCGGCCTCACGCGCCGCGAGAGCGATCAGCTCGGTCACGAACGCGACGATCTCCTCGCGCATCGCGGTGACCTCGGCGGCGAAGGGCTCGCCGTGCGTACGGGCCTGGAGGTGCAGCACCGTCCAGCCGTCCGGGTTGCGCGCGGTATGGGCGAAGAACGCGCGGAGTCCTTCCCACAGTTGGCGGTCGGCGCGCAGACCCGCCCGGACACCGGAGCGCACGGCCGCCGTGAGCGCGGCGGCCTCGCGACGGATGCAGGCGGTGAAGAGGTCTTCCTTGGAATTCAGGTACAGGTACACCAACGGCTTCGAGACCCCGGCCAGTTCGGCGATCTCGTCCATGGACGCGGCCGTGTAGCCACGTCGGCCGAAGGTCTTCACGGCGGCGTCCAGCATCTGCTGTTCCCGCACGGCCCGCGGCATCCGCCTGGTCTTCACGGAACCCATGCGGGCAAGACTACGATCAGTCGGTCCCGGGGGGCGGCCGTCAGCTCAGGAAGCCTGGCCCTGTGCGCGCGCCGCGTCGTCGGCCACGTCCTCCTGGGCGCGGTTCGCCTCGATGCCGGCCTTCATGCGGTCGACCTTCCGCACGATCTGCGCGGAGGCCCGGTCACGCTCCCCGCGGAGCACCACGAAGCTGATCGGGGCCGAGATCACCAGGGCGAGCAGGACGATCCACAGGCCGTTGGAGGCGCCGAGGCCGCGCGGGGCGAGACCCGAGTAGACAAGGCCCCAGACCACCACGAGGCAGCCCGCGAAGACACCGAGGCGCATCAGCGTGTAGCGGAGCATCTGTATCCACTCTTCCGTTCCGTGGGAATCCCCCTGTTGGTCACCGTCCAGTGAAGCACGCGCGACGCCCGATCTTGCACGGGGGTGCGGGGCGGCCCGGTTGCCCGGACGGCACCTGCCCGGTCAGCCCAGCGGCAGCAGCATCGTGATGTCGTCGCGGTCGTCGCCCGGCGCCACCCGGATGGCCCCGGGCACCCGGCCGACCTCCTTGTAGCCGCAGGACCCGTAGAAGCGCTCCAGACCGAGGCCGCCGCGGCAGGTGAGCCTTATCGCCTCGATGCCCTCGAAGCCGCGGGCCGCGTCCGCGGCGGCGGCCAGCAGGTCGCGGCCGTACCCCTTGCCCTGGTGCCGCGGGTGCACCATCACCGTGTACAGCCACAGCCAGTGCGTCATCAGCCGGTGCGTGTTGAAGGTGAGGAACGCGGTCGCGGCCACCCGCCCCTGGGTGTCGTACCCGGCGAGCAGCCGGGTGCGCCCCTCGCTCATCGCCGCCAGGTGCCGCACCAGTTCGGGCCGTATCACCTCTCGGGTGACGGGCGGCACGAACCCGACGGCCCCGTCGGCGTTGGACACGTCCGTCCACAGCTCGAGGACGTCGTCGCGCAGGGCGGGGGTCACGGCCGGATCGAGAACGAAGGTAAGGGGCATAATGGGAGACTATCCATTACCTGGTTGCGGCTTCCATCAGATGTGGCGCCCCTCACCCCACAGACCCGCAGGCCCCGGCGATGCCGGGGCCTGCTCGGAGCCGGAGAAGGGAGCCGCGGGAGGGTCAGACGCGCATCGGCTGGGGCGCTTCGCGGCGGGCCGGGTCCGGGCCCTCGTACTCGCGGATGATCTCGTACCGCGTGTTGCGCTCCACCGGGCGGAAGCCCGCGTCGCGGATGAGGTCGAGCAGGTCCTCACGGGTCAGCTTGTTCGGCGTGCCGTAGTTGTCCGCGTCGTGCGTGATCTTGTACTCGACGACCGAGCCGTCCATGTCGTCCGCGCCGTGCTGGAGGGCCAGCTGCGCGGTCTGCACCCCGTGCATGACCCAGAAGACCTTGACGTGCGGGACGTTGTCGAAGAGCAGCCGGGAGACCGCGAAGGTCTTCAGCGCCTCCGCGCCCGTCGCCATCTGGGTGCGCGCCTGAAGGCGGTTGCGGACCTTGCCGTCCTTCATGTCCACGAAGTCGTGCTGGTAGCGCAGCGGGATGAAGACCTGGAAGCCGCCCGTCTCGTCCTGCAACTCACGCAGGCGCAGCACATGGTCGACGCGGTGACGCGGCTCCTCGATGTGGCCGTACAGCATGGTGCAAGGGGTCTTCAGACCCTTCTCGTGCGCCAGGCGGTGGATCCGCGACCAGTCCTCCCAGTGGGTCCTGTGGTCGACGATGTGCTGCCGGACCTCCCAGTCGAAGATCTCGGCACCGCCTCCGGTGAGCGACTCCAGACCGGCGTCGATCAGCTCGTCGAGGATCTCGGAGGCGCTCAGCCCCGAGATGGTCTCGAAGTGGTGGATCTCCGTCGCCGTGAACGCCTTCAGCGAGACGTTCGGCAGGGCGGCCTTCAGCTCGCGCAGCGACCGCGGGTAGTAACGCCACGGCAGGTTGGGATGCAGGCCGTTGACGATGTGCAGCTCGGTGAGGTTCTCCGACTCCATCGTCCTGGCGAGCCGGACCGCCTCCTCGATGCGCATCGTGTACGCGTCCTTCTCGCCCGGCTTGCGCTGGAACGAGCAGTACGCGCAGGACGCGGTGCACACGTTCGTCATGTTGAGGTGGCGGTTGACGTTGAAGTGGACCACGTCACCGTTCTTGCGGGTCCGCACCTCGTGTGCGAGGCCGCCGAGCCAGGCCAGGTCGTCCGACTCGTACAGCGCGATGCCGTCCTCACGGGTCAGCCGCTCACCGGCCCGGACCTTGTCCTCCAGCTCGCGCTTGAGCCCGACATCCATGCTTCCGCCTTCCCTTCGGACAAACCCACCCCACCGTACCCCCCGTCCTCCTGGCGGCCGGTGGCCCCACCCGGAGCTGCGCGTCCAGTGCGCCTAGTGCGTCTCCGGAAGCTCCCCGACCCGGTTCTCCCACTTCGTGGACAGCACGATCGTGGTCCGCGTACGGGAGACGCCCTTGGTGCCGGACAGCCGGCGGATGGTCTTCTCCAGGCCGTCCACGTCGGTCGCGCGGACCTTGAGCATGAACGAGTCGTCGCCGGCGATGAACCAGCAGTCCTCGATCTCCTGAAGGTCCTTCAGCCGGTGCGCCACGTCCTCGTGGTCGGCGGCGTCGGAGAGCGAGATGCCGATGAGGGCGGTGACCCCGAGCCCGAGGGAGGCGGCATCGACCGTCGCACGGTAACCGGTGATGACACCGGCCGCCTCGAGGCGGTTGATGCGGTCGGTGACGCTGGGCCCGGAAAGGCCGACGAGGCGTCCCAGCTCCGCGTAGGAGGCCCGGCCGTTCTCCCTCAGGGCCTGGATGAGCTGCCTGTCCACCGCGTCCATGCGATCGAAGCCTTCCGCTGAAGAGGTCTGAAGAGGTCTGAAGAGTTCCTGGAAGTGACGGGGGCACTGCGACTCGACGGGTGACGGGGTCGGTGACGCGCTCGGCCGGTTCTCACGTCGCACGGCTCCCGCCGCCCAGTTCGCCCTCCCAGCGGCGGTAGAGCCGGTGTTCGACGCGCACCGCGTCCAGCACCCGCCCGGCCACGAAGTCCACCAGGTCCTGGATGTGCGTGGCCCCGGCGTAGAAGGCGGGCGAGGCGGGCACCACGACCGCGCCCGCGTCGTCCAGCGTCACCAGATGGCGCAGCGTCTGACCGTTCAGCGGGGTCTCCCGTACGGCCACGACCAGCGGGCGGCCCTCCTTCAGGGTCACGCTCGCCACCCGCTGCAGCAGGTCCTTCGACAGTCCGAGCGCCACCCCCGCCACGCACGCCGTCGAGGCCGGCACGATCAGCATCCCCTTGGCCGGATACGAACCCGAGGACGGCCCGGCGGCCAGGTCCCCGGCGCTCCAGTGCCGTACCCCGGTGATGTCCACGTCGAAGGTGCCCGGCTTCCCGTCGGCGCCGCGGGACAGCCAGGCCCCCAGGTCGTCCTGCCAGTGGGCGTCCCGGAACGGCAGCCCCGTCTCGTCGAGCAGCGTCAGCCGGGAGGCCCGGCTGACCACGAGGTCGACGCTCTCCCCCGCCGCCAGGAGGCCACGCAGCACGGCTGCCGCGTACGGAGTGCCGGATGCTCCCGACACCCCCACGATCCAAGGCGCCCGCTGCGTCTGTCCTGGTTTCATGGCCTCGAGCCTATCCATCAGCTCTCATCGCTCAGACAGTGAGACCGCGAACCAGCAGATCCAGCAACGCGCAGACGAACAGGGCGATGCCGATGAACCCGTTGACGCTGAAGAAGGCGCGGTTGAGACGGCTCAGATCGTGGGGCCGCACGATCGAGTGCTCGTAGACGAAGGCGCCCGCCACGATCACCAGGCCGAGCCAGAAGAAGAAGCCCGCGCCGGTCACGACCGCGTACCAGACGAACAGCGTCAGCACGATCGCGTGGCAGACCCGGGCGCCCCAGATCGCCGCGGGGATGCCGAAGCGGGCCGGCACCGACATGACCCCGACCTCGCGGTCGGTCTCCACGTCCTGGCAGGCGTAGATCAGGTCGAAGCCGCCGATCCAGATGCCGACCGCGAGGCCGAGGATCACCGCGTCCCAGTCCCACCGCCCGCTGATCGCCAGCCAGCCGCCGACCGGGCCCATCGCCTGCGCGAGGCCGAGGATGGCCTGCGGGAAGTTCGTGAACCTCTTGCCGTACGGGTACACCACCATCGGGATCACCGCGATGGGGGCGAGCGCCAGGCAGAGCGGGTTGAGCAGGGCCGCGGCACCGAGGAAGAAGACCAGCGCGATCAGCGCGCCCGTCCAGGCGTGCCGCACCGACATCGCGCCGGTGACCAGCTCCCGCTGGGCCGTGCGCGGATTGCGGGCGTCGATCTCACGGTCGATGATCCGGTTCGCCGCCATCGCGAAGGTGCGCAGGCCCACCATGGCCACGGTCACGAGGAACAGGCGTCCCCAGTGGATGTTCCGGTCCCACTGGAACATCGCGGTCAGCGAGGCGATGTACGCGAAGGGCAGGGCGAAGACGGAGTGCTCGATCATCACCAGGCGCAGGAACGCCTTGGTGCGTCCCGGCCGCGGGATCGCGGCGGAGGCGCTGCTCACAGGCCGTACTCCTTCCAGCGGCGGGTGACCTTCGCCGCCGTCTCCGGGTCGGACAGGACCATGTCGGGCCAGCCGCCGTCCCTCGTGTAGCCCTCCTCGGGCCATTTCCTCGTCGCGTCGATGCCCGCCTTGCCGCCCCAGAACTGCTGGTAGGAGGCGTGGTCGAGGTGGTCGACCGGGCCTTCGACGACGGTGAGGTCGCGGGCGTAGTCCGTGTTGCCGAGGGCACGCCAGGCGACCTCGTGCAGATCGTGCACGTCGCAGTCGGAGTCGACGACCACGATCAGCTTGGTCAGCGACATCATGTGCGCGCCCCAGATGGCGTGCATCACCTTCTGGGCGTGCTTGGGGTACTTCTTGTCGATCGACACGATCGCACAGTTGTGGAAGCCCCCCGCCTCGGGAAGGTGGTAGTCGACGATGTCCGGGACGATGATCTTCAGGAGGGGCAGGAAGAACCGTTCGGTGGCACGGCCCAGCGGCCCGTCCTCCGTCGGGGGGCGGCCGACGACGATCGACTGGAGCAGCGGTCGCTTCCGCATGGTGACGCAGTCGATCGTCAGGGCCGGGAACGGCTCCTGCGGCGTGTAGAAGCCGGTGTGGTCGCCGAACGGTCCCTCGGGAAGCATCTCGCCGGGCTCCAGCCAGCCCTCCAGGACGACTTCGGCAGCCGCGGGAACCTGGAGCGGGACCGTCTTGCAGTCCACCATCTCGATCCGCCGGCCCGCGAGGAACCCGGCGAAGAGGTACTCGTCGATGTCACCGGGCAGCGGCGCGGTGGAGGCGTACGTCACGGCGGGCGGGCACCCGAAGGCGATGGCGACCGGCAGCCTCTCGCCGCGCCGGGCCGCCACCTGGTAGTGGTTGCGGCTGTCCTTGTGGATCTGCCAGTGCATGCCGATCGTGCGCTTGTCATGGCGCTGGAGGCGGTACAGCCCGAGATTGCGGATCCCGGTCTCCGGATCCTTGGTGTGCGTCAGCCCGAGATTGAAGAAGGACCCGCCGTCCTTGGGCCAGGTGAACAGCGCGGGGAGGGCGTCGAGATCGACGTCGTCGCCGCTGAGGACGACCTCCTGCACCGGAGCGCTGTCCGATCTGACCTTCTTGGGCGGCACATGGGCCATCGCGCCGAGCTTTCCGAAGGCCTCGCGGACCCCGACGAACCCGTGCGGCAGCTCGGGCCGGAGCAGGCCGCCGATCTTGTCCGAGATCTCGCCGTACGACTTCAGGCCGAGCGCCTTCAGCAGACGGCGGTCGGTGCCGAACACGTTCATGGCGAGGGGCATGCTCGACCCGCGCACGTTCTCGAAGAGCAGCGCGGGCCCGCCCGACTTCTGCACCCGGTCGACGATCTCCCCGACCTCCAGACACGGGTCGACCTCGGCTTTGATGCGCTTGAGGTCTCCCTCGCGCTCCAGCGCCCGGAGCAGGGACCGAAGATCGTCGTAAGCCATGCGATCCAGTATCCGGTACCGGCTAACCTGACCCCGTCACCGGGGCCTTGCCACGCTCCGTCGCCGTCTCCTGGGGGATCGCTCGACCATGTTCCGGTATCTGCCCTTCCTGCTCGTCCTGGCGCTGTGGATATACGCCTTCATCGACTGCCTGAACACGCCCGAGGAACAGGTCCGGGGGCTGCCCAAGGTGGTCTGGGTCATCATCATCCTGCTGTTCGGGGAGGTGCTGGTCGGTCCGATCGCCTGGCTCGTCGCGGGCAAGGTGCGCCACGCGCCGGTGAACGGCTCGACGCCCTCCGAGTGGCACCGCAACCACCGCACGGCCTGGGTGGCGCCCGACGACAATCCCGGGTTCCTCAGGTCTCTGAAGGAAGAGAACAAGAAGGACGAGGCGCTTTTGAAGGACTGGGAGGCCGATCTGCGCCGCCGCGAGGAGGAGCTGCGCCGGCGGGAACGCGGCGAGGACCCCAAGGGCTGAGGGGACCGGGGACCGACCGGCGGAACTGCCCGCGCCCCCTTGGTCGGCAACCGGGCTCCCGGACGATCATTCGTGGCCGACTGCGAAGCCTTTCGTAACGCAACGGACACCACGCGCCCTGGTCCGAATCAACTCCCCCTTTTTACACTGGTATTGGTAGACCTCACAGCAGCACATCGGATCGGACCGCTCCGGGGGGAGACGCGGTGCACAGATCGCTGCACGGCCGGGGGCCGCTGTTCGACACCGACCCGCCCGGCCTCGCTGCGCGGCTCGTCGGTCTGCGCCCGTACCAGCTCCGTTCCTCACCGTGCGAACACCAGGGCGACCTGCCCTTCGTGGTCTTCGCGGGCGGGCGCGGGCTCGGCAAGAGCGCGCTGCTCGCCGAGCTGCGCACCGCTTACCAGGGACATACGCCCGTCGCGCTGATCGACGGCGAGGAGGCGCAGTTCGCGGGGCCGCCCCCGAATCGGCCCGGCGAGGCGTGGTCGCCGGTCGCACAGGCCCTCACGACCGTCGCCGAGCAGCTCGCCGAGCCGGTGAAGGGAGCGGGGCGGATCAGTTTCCCGCGGCTCGCCTCGGGGCTGCTGGCCGTGGCGGCCGGCGGCTGGAGCGACCGGAACCTGGCGCGGATCCGACAGGAGGCCGAGCGGATCCTGCTGCTGAACGACTCCCGGTCCTTCCTGGACGGGTTGGCGGGCCGCTGGGTGAGCAAGGTGATCGCCAAGCTGATCGCCTCCCTGTCGAACGCCGGTCCGGTCGTCGAGCCGATCATCGAGGCGACCCTGGAGGCGTTCAGCGAAGGGGTCTCGCCCACCCACCGGCGGCTGCGCAGGGCCGCCGCGTGGTTCCGCGACTACCCGAACGCGGGCGGCAACCCCAAACTGGGGCTCATCCTGCTCTCGGGGCACTTCCGGGCGGACGGCGACTCCCGCACCCACGCCGAGCGCTATCTCGTCCGGGCCCTGCTGGCCGACCTGGACGACGCGTACGCCGGAGTCATGCAGCGCTCCCACCGGCTGGGCCGCCCGGTCGTGCTGATCGACAACGTGCAGTCGCCCGCCGGGCGCGGCCTCATGGAGTCCGTGCTGCGCGACCGTGCGGACGGCATCCGCGACCAGGTCGCCTTCTTCTCGGCTCTCCGCGGGCACACCCTCCCCCACGCGCGGCCGCGCTCGAGCGGGGGTAGCCCCATCGCGCTCAGGAACGCGGGTCGCCGCACCCTCACCGAGGTGGCCCGCGCCACGGGCTGGGAGCCGGGTTCCTCCCCGTCCTCCCGGGCGCTGCTCGTGTCGCTGCCGCCGCTGACGCCCGACGACACCCTGCACATCGTGGGCGCGCTCTGCCGGGGCCTGGACGTGCCGCCCCAGCTTCCGCACGCCACTCACCGGCTGACCGGCGGCAATCCGCTCGGCATCACCCTGCTCGCCGAGTCGGCCCGGCAGAACCTGCCCCGCGGTGCCGGGTCCCTCGGCACGCTCCTCACCGGGGACGTCGCCCTCCACGCGGACCACGACGGCCGCCCCGCCTACCGGGAGCTGCTCGACCGGCTGGTGCCCGGCGGCCGACTGGACGAGCTGACCGTGCTCGCCGCGGCGCACGACCGGGACTCCGCGCTGTCGCTCGCCGAGGACCGGCTCCCGGACGACTTCGGCGCGGCCGGGGTGCTCGGCCTCCAGGAGCGGCTCGCCGATGAGGGGTGGCCGACGGCGGCCGGACAGTTCGTCGGAGACCCGTTCCTGCGGGCGCTGCTCCTGCTGCGGCTGCACCACCTCGACCCGGACCACGCACAGTGGCGGGCGGTCCACCGGGCGGTCATCGAGCACTACGACCGGCGGGTCTCCCCGGACGCGGCCCGCTATCGGCTGCACCACCAACTGGCCCTCGGGAAGGCGGACTTGGCGGTGGCCCATCTTCGGGACACCTTCCCGGGCACAGAGGTCGGCCCCTGGCTGTCCTCCCTGGTCTTCATCGCGTCCGCGCCCTACTACCACGCGCACGACCCCGAGGGCCACGACTTCGACGGCCACGACCACCGGGCCGCGGTGGCGCTCGGCCGTACGGACCCGGAACAGCGGATGCCCGAGGGCGTGGACGCCGCCCTGCATCTGCGCGTGCGGAGGCTGCTGCACGCGGTGTGGCAGCTGACCGATCCGCTGGTGCTGCCCGACCCGAAGGTGGCCGAGCGGCTGCGTTTCGAGCTGGAGCAGCTGTCGAACCTGCGGCCCGGGGGCACGGCCCTGCTGTGGCGCGCCTCGCGGGACTGGCCGGCGGACGCGCTGGCGGGCCGGCCCCTGCGCATCCCGGGCGACGACGAGGACGGGGGCCGGGAGTGACGGGCGGCATGAGCGTGACCGGCGGCACCGGCTGCATGGGCGTGCCCGGCGGCGTGCGCGTGACGGGCGGCACGAACGGCACGGGGGCGACGGGTTCGTACGAGGACGGGGGTCGGTGATGGCGGCACGGCTGTGGAGATGGCTGCGCGAGGACGTCTGGGAGATTCGCTTCCGCCGGTACGTGGCACTGCTGCTGGCCGCCCTGGTGGTGGCCGCCGCGGTGTGGCTCGGCCTGGTGATGACCAGGGAGGACCGCTCCTGCGCGCCAGGTGTGGCCCGTCCCGAGGGCAGCAGTGACTGCGTGGGGGTGTCGGCGACGGCGTACGACTTCGGCCGTTCCCGGTTCACCGAGACCGTGCGGGCGATCGACCGCGAGAACCACCGGCTCAAGCCCGGCGGTTATGTGACGGTCGCGCTGTTCCTGCCGTTCACCGCGTCCGCCCCGGCCAGCCTCAATGACATCCAGCACCAGTTGCAGGGCGCCTATCTGGCCCAGTACCAGGCCAACCACGACACCGACGACCAGTCCCCGGCGATCCGGCTCGTCCTCGCCAACCCCGGCGCGGACGGGGCGCACTGGCAGACGGTGGTCGACCGGCTGGAGGCGATGGCCAAGGGCCCGGACACACTGCGCGCCGTGACCGGCATAGGGCAGAGCACGGACAGCAACAAGAAGGCCGTCAGGGCGCTGACCCGGCGCGGCATTCCCGTGATCGGCACCTCGATCACCGCCGACGACCTCGCCAACGGGCAGGGCGGCGAAGAGCCCTACCCCGGGCTGGCCCGCGTCTCCCCCACCAACACCGACGAGGCCCGCGCCCTCACCTCGTTCGCCCGGGTGTCGGGCGGCAAGGCGCTGCTGGTGTACGACAAGCCGGGCGACCCCTACACCCGGACGCTCCAGACGTCCTTCGAGAAGCTGCTGTCCGGCTCGCGGATCGAGCCGCAGTCGTTCACGCCGCCCGACGACCGCACGCTGGACGGCACGACCGGGAACCAGTTCCGGCAGATCGCGTCCGTCGTGTGCGACACCCCCGCCTCCGTGAACACGCTTCTGTTCGCCGGACGGCACACCCAACTGCGGCAGCTGGTGAACGCGTTGGGGGAGCGGGGCTGCACGGACCGCAAGCTCACCGTGCTCACCGGGGACGAGGGGTCGTACCTCACCGGCGACAGGAAACTCAAGCGGGAGGCCCTCACCCGGAACCTCGCCGTCCGCTACACCTCGCTGGCCCACCCGGACGCCTGGACGAAGGAGAGCCCGGCGACGGGCGGCAGTGCCGCGGACGCGAGGACACTGACCGACCTGATCACCCGCAGCAGGGAGCAGCCGCTCGGACCGATCGGGCATGTCGCCCTGGAGGACGGGCAGCTGATCATCGCCTACGACGCGATGCGGCTCGCGGTGCAGGGGCTGCGGGAGGCGACGCCGAAGGGCCGGGCCGTGCCGCCGCTCGCCGAGGTGGTCAACGAGTGGTCGTTCATCAAGGGGTCGCACCGGGTGAACGGCGCGAGCGGATGGATCTGCCTCGACGGGTACGGGAACCCCTACGACAAGGCCGTGCCGGTCGTGGAACTGATGCCGTCGGGCGGGTCGCGGTTCGTGCGGCTCGCCTGGCCGGAGGGCAAACCGCCCGCGAAGGAGTGCCTGCCGCCGGCGTGAGTCCCGTCAGAGGGCACCGCCCTCCACGACGGCGAGCAGGCGCTCGAACCGCTCCCGCCAGCCCGGGTCGCCGGTCTGCTCGCTCTCGTGCGTGAAACGCACGGTGGTGCCCGCCGGACGGCCCGGCTCCAGGTGGAAGCGGATACGGCCGCGGCCCTCCACGGTGTACTCGGCGACCCGTTCCACATCCCATGCCGTGATCCGGCCCCGGGCCGTGCCCTCGGGCAGCCGGAGCGCCACCGTGCCGCCGAGCCGTGGTTCGAACGGCTCGGCGGCGGCCAGCCACTCCCCCAGGCCCGCGGAGGTGGCGAGGGCTGGCCAGACCTCCTCCACGGGCCGGGGCAGGCGCAGCAGGTAGTGCCGCACGTGCAGGTCCCCCCGGCACTCGGCGACACCCTCTTCGATGGGATCGGTCATGACACCAGCCTGGCCCGCCGGCCGGGGTTGCGCACGTGTTGCGGGCGCTCGGCCGCCTTGTCCACCACGGCCCGCGTGATCACCGCGCTCACGCCCGTGACCTGGCGCAGGCGTCGACGAGTTCGCCGAACGCGTCGTGATCGCCCGCGCGGATGCGTGTCCTCAGATGCGTGTCCTCAGACGCGTGTCCACACTCCCCATCCGCCCGTACGGCAAAGGCCGGTTCCGGTGACTCGGGTCACACGCAACCGGCCTTCGGGAGGCGGGACCTACACGCCCGCGTACGAGTGCTTGCCGCCGACGAAGATGTTCACGCCGTAGTAGTTGAACAGCCAGCAGCCGAAGGCGATGAGCGCGATGTACGCCGCCTTGCGCCCCTTCCAGCCGGCCGTGGAGCGGGCGTGGAGGTAGCAGGCGTAGGCGACCCAGGTGATGAAGGCCCAGGTCTCCTTGGGGTCCCAGCCCCAGTAGCGGCCCCAGGCCGACTCCGCCCAGATGGCGCCCGCGATGATCGTGAACGTCCACAGCGGGAAGACGGCGGCGTTCACACGGTAGGCGAACTTGTCCAGGGTCGCGGCGGCGGGCAGCCGTTCCAGGACGGAGGTGGCGAAGGTGCCGGGCTTGCCACCGCCCGCGAGCTTGTTCTCGTAGGAGTCCTTGAACAGGTAGAGCAGGGTGCCGACCGCGCCGACGTAGAGGACCGCGCCGCAGAAGATCGCGGTGGAGACGTGGATGTACAGCCAGTACGAGTGCAGGGCGGGCACGAGCTGGTCGCTGGCCGTGTACAGGACGGTGACGGCGAGGCCGAGGTCGAGCAGGACGGTGGTGGTGAGGAACAGGCCGAGCCACCGCACGTTCTTCTTCAGGGCGAGCAGTCCGAGGTACACGCCGACGGCGACCGTGGAGAACGTGATGTTGAACTCGTACATGTTGCCCCACGGCGCCCGCTGCACGGAGGCCGCGCGGGCGATGACGCCGCCCAGCTCCACGGCGAAGGCGAGCGCGGTGAGCGACACGGCGATCCGGCCGTAGAGGTCGCCCTGGGCGTCACCGCCGTGGGCGCCGGGACCGTCCGGCACATCACGGGCACCGGCCGCGGCCCGGGTGATGACCTTCGGCCGCTCCAGCACCGCGGTGCCGCCGGCCTTCTTGACCGTGACGGCGGGCGCCTGAGCCTTCTGCGCGGTGCCGGTGGTGAGGGCCTGGGCGGTGCGGGCGACCTTGCTGCGGCTGCCGAAGAGCCATTCGGCGATGTACGCGAAGAAGGCCAGGGTGTAGACGGCCATCGCGGAGTAGATCAGCGTGTTGCTGATGTTCGCGAGGTGTTCGTTGGTGGCGGTGGCGAGGGTCACTTCTTCTGAGCCCCTTCAGCGGCAGGTACGGGGGTGGCGGCGCCCGGCTCCTGGTCGGGGTCGGCGTCCTTCTCGTCGGTCTTCGTGGGTGCCTGTTCGTGGACGAGGGCGGCCAGGTCGCCGAGTTCCTCGGGCAGCTTCGTGGACTCGCTGCGGCCGAGGCCCGCCATCTCCACGACGGTGACACCGTCGGCTCCGGTGGTGGCCCGCACCCAGACACGGCGGCGCTGGATGAACAGGGAGGCGGCCAGGCCGAAGATCGCGGCGATCGCGCCGCCGAGCGCCCAGCCGGTGCCGGGCTGCTGCACGATCTGGAAGCCCGCCCACTCCTTGACCTGCTTGTCGAAGGTGATCGAGCCGTTGCCGCCGGGCAGCTGCATGGTCTCGCCGGGCAGCAGCCGGGCCTTGACGAGGTCGCCCTTGGAGTCCTTGAACGGCTTCAGCTTCTTGGTGTTCAGCTGGTACACGTTCTGCGGGATGCCCGCGTTGACGCCCAGGTCGCCGTGGTACGCGGACACCGCGAGCACCGGATAGTCCAGCGCGGGGAACTGGGAGAACATCGTGCCCTTGCCGGCGCCGGCGAAGGTCGGCACGAAGAACGCGGCGAAGCCCAGCTGATCGGACCGGCCCTGGGCGTCGCGGTAACCGTCGTAGACCTTCACGGCGCCCTGCGAGGTGACGTTGGGGTCGATCGGCAGCAGCGGCACCGGACCGTGGAAGACGACGCCGCCCTTGCCGTCGCGGACGGTGACGACGGGCGCGTACCCGTGGCTGACGAGGTAGACCTTCGCATCGTCGATGTGCAAGGGCTCGTTGACCTTGATCGTGGTCTTCTTCTCCTTGCCGTAGGCGCCCACGCTGTAGGTGACGTCCGCCTGGTACGTGTGCGGGGTGCCCTTGTTGGGGCCGGTGCGCTCGTAGGTGCCGGTGAACTTCTTCAGATCGAAGCTGAACGGCACCAGGTCGTCGTCGGTGAAGAGGTTGCCCGACTTGAAGTCGTCGTACTGGGTGAGGGTGTTGGCGAAGCCGTCCCCCTCGACGATCAGCTTGTTGCCCTCGGACTTGTAGAGCTGGCCCCAGGCGAAGGCGATCAGCATCACGACCAGGGCGATGTGGAAAGCGAGGTTGCCCAGCTCGCGCAGATAGCCCTTCTCGGCGGCGACCGCGTCCCCCGCGACATGGGCGCGGAAGCGGCGCCGCCCCAGTGCCCTCAGGGCGGCCTCGCGGACCTGCTCGGGGTCCGTGTCGGTGCGCCAGGCCGCATACGCGGGCAGTCGGGAAAGCCGCTTGGGCGCGCCCGGCGGACGACCCCTGAGCTGGCCGGCGAACTGCCAGGTACGCGGGACGATACAGCCGATGAGCGAGACGAACAGCAGGATGTAGATCGCCGAGAACCACACCGAGCTGTACACGTGGAACAGCCCGAGCTTCTCGTAGACGGGGCCCAGCGTCTTGTGGGCGTCCAGGAACTCCTGCACCTTCAGCGCGTCGGTGCCGGACTGCGGGATCAGGGAGCCGGGGATGGCGCCCAGCGACAGCAGGAACAAAAGGATCAGCGCGACCCGCATGGAGGTCAGCTGCCGCCAGAACCAGCGGGCCCAGCCGATGACCTCGCGTGCGGTCCAGGTGATCCAGCCCAGGGCGCCGGGCGCCCGGGAGCCGCCGAAGGAGCCGGGCATGGCGACCTCGACGGGAGCGGTGGACAGTTGGGAGCCGGCGTCGCCGAGGTCGGACTCCGCGCCCTGCTCGAGGGTTTCGGCACCCTCGGGGCTTTCGGGGCGTGCGGGCGTCTCGTCGCTGTGCACGTCGGTGCTCCGTGTGTCGCTCATGGATCAGATCCCCACCGTGAAGCCGTTGGACCAGCTCTGCGCCTGCTGCACCAGACTGTCCCAGGCACCGGTCAGCAGGAGCAGGCCGGTGACGATCATCATCCCGCCGCCGACGCGCATCACCCAGGTGTAGTGGCGTTTGACCCAGCCGAACGCGCCGAGGGCCTTGCGGAAGGCGACCGCGGCGAGGACGAAGGGGATGCCGAGGCCGAGGCAGTACGCGACGGTCAGCAGGGCCCCGCGGCCCGCGCTCGCCTGGCTGAAGGAGAGCATCTGCACCGAGGTGAGGGTCGGGCCGAGGCACGGCGTCCAGCCGATCCCGAACAGCGCGCCGAGGACGGGCGCGCCCACCAGGCCGGTGGTGGGGCGCCGGTGGAAGCGGAACTCGCGCTGGGTGAGCCAGGGCATCAGGCCCATGAAGAAGACACCCAGCAGGATCATGAGCGCGCCGAGCACCTTGGACAGCGTGCCCTTGTACTCCTGAAGCGTCTGCCCGAAGAACCCGAACAGCGCCCCGCCGGAGACGAACACCACCGTGAACCCGATCACGAACAGGGACGCGCCCGTGACCATCCGCCCGCGCCGGGCCTCCGCCAGGTCGGTGCCGGTGACGCCGGTCACGTAGGAGAGGTAGCCGGGGACGAGCGGCAGGACGCAGGGGGAGAAGAACGAGACGAGCCCTCCGAGCACGGCCACCGGCAGGGCGAGCAGCAGGGCCCCGCTGAGGACCGTCTGGTTCGGGTCGGTGGCCGCGGCGAGCTGGGACACTCCGGTCACGTCACTTCTCCGCGACGACCGGGTCGAGCATCTCGCGCAGCTTCTCCTCGCTGAGGGGCTGCAACGTCCGCGCGGCGATCTTTCCATCCCGGTCGAGGACCAGCGTGGAGGGGATCGCCTGCGGGTTCAGGGTGCCCTTCTTGAAGCGGAGCATCAGCCTGCCGGTCGGGTCGTACAGGCTGGGATACGTGACCCCGAACTCCTTCTCGAAGGCGCGGGCCGGTTCGGTGCTGGTGTCGCGGGTGTTGATGCCGACGAACTGGACGCCCTTGTCCGCGGTGTCCTTGGCCACCGTGACGAAGTTCACCGCCTCGGCGCGGCACGGCGGGCACCAGGAGCCCCACACGTTGATCACGACGACCTTGCCCTTGTAGTCGGCGACGTCGAGCTTCTTGCCGTCGATCGTCGTGCCGGACAGGTCGGGGGCGGCGGCCCGCTCGCCCTTCTCGACGGTCGCGATGCCGTCCTTGCCGGTGATGAAGTTGGTGTTGCCTGAGCCTCCGGAGGTGCCACCGGAACCACAGGCGGACAGCACGAGCGCCGCCGCGGCGGCCCCGGCGGTGGCGAGGGCGGCGCGGCGACTGCGGCTACGGGTGCGGTTCAGGCGCTGGGGGGCGCGGCAGGCGGCACTCATGTGAAAAGTTTCGCATGTCCGTTCCGGGGATCTTGCGCACCCCCCTTGCGGGTGGAAAACCGCATTTCAGGCGGCGTTTGAGGGCCGATTTCCAGTCGGCCTTCGAGTACCGCGTTCGAGGCGGCCCTTGGGGGCCCTCTTCCAGGCGGTTTCCAGGCGGCCCCTCGGGACCACCCTTTCAGGCGGCCACGGGGGATCCGCCCCAGGCGGCCCCTTGGGGCCTTTCGGACGTCCCACGCGAGACCGCCCCAAGCGGTCGCCGGGGGCGTCTCAGGCGGCCTTCGAGGGGTCGCTCGACGCGCCCTTGCCGGTGGCGGTGTCCGAGAGGAACTCCTTCCAGCCGCCGGCCGGCTGCCGGCCCACCTCCAGGGTCTGGAGCTTGCTGACCACCTCGGGGCGCTGCACGTCCAGCCAGTCCACGAACTGCCGGAAGGAGACGAGTCGTACGTCGGCACCCTTCTCCTTCTCGCGCGCGATGTGCTTGAACGCCTCTTCCACGGCGTCCATGTAGATGCCGCCGTTCCAGTGCTCGAAGTGGTTGCCTATGAAGAAGGGTGCACGGTTTGTACGGTATGCCCGCTCAAATCCGGCTATATACGCCTGCGCTGACTGGGTGCGCCAGCCGGGGTAGTTGTAGGCGGGCGCCTTCGTCGTGTTCAGCGACTGGTTGGCGAGCATGTTGTAGTCCATCGACAGCACCTCGAACGACCGCCCCGGGAACGGGACCAGCTGGAGCGGCAGATCCCACAGGCCCTGCCGCTTCACCGGCCAGCGCTGCCGGCCGCCCGGCGAGGAGGCGTCGTAGCGCCAGCCGAGCTCACGGGCCGTGGGCAGCAGGTTGTCCTGCCCGAGCAGGCAGGGCGTACGGCCGCCTATCAGCTCCTTGTCGTAGTCGAAGGGCAGCGGCGGCAGATCCGAGAAGCCGGTGTTGGTCTTCCACTCCTTGACGAACGCCTTGGCCTGCTGGATCTCGCTGAGCCACTGCTTGGGCGTCCAGTGCCCGACCGTGCCGAAACCCGAGCAGAAGTGGCCGTTGAAGTGGGTGCCGATCTCATGGCCCTCGAGCCAGGCACGGCGGACGTTCTCGATTGTGGCGCGGATGTGCGCGTCGGTCAGGTAGCCGATGTCGGAGGCGCCCGGCTGGTTGTTCGGCGGGAGGTACTTGCGCTTCTTCGACTCCGGCAGCAGATAGAGCCCGGAGAGGAAGAAGGTCATGTGCGCGCCGTGCTCCTTGGCGAGGTCCAGGAAGCGCGGGAAGAGACCGTTGCCGACCTCGCCGGCGCCGTCCCAGGAGAAGACCACGAACTGCGGCGGGGTCTCGCCGGGCTCCAAAGGCACGGGCTTGCCAGGCTGGTACGGCTGCTTGCCGGTGTCTGCGGTGGAACCGTCACCCAGCGGACGCGCGGTGGCAGTCGGGCTGCTGGACGCGCCGGAGCCGCCCTTGCCGGGACGGCCGGGCAGCGTACTGTCCTGCCCCTGCGTACCGCACGCCGCCAGCCCCATCGCGGCGGCAGTGCCCGCCCCGAGCCCGATCAGTCCGCGTCGGCTGATGTCCCGCATCCCGTCCCCATCCCATAGCGCCCTCTCAGCGGTCACACATGGAGAGGGCGCGACGGAGACGGCGGTTCCGCCAACCCGTTTGTCTGCAGCGGATTTTACGAAGATACACCGCATGCCAGGACTGAATACGCTTTGTTACGAGGCGTACGCCTTGCCGTTAGGCGTACGTCTTGCGGCACGGATTCAGCGGCAAGACGTACGCCTCGACTCGACGGCTCAGGCTCCGAACGCCTTGCCCGCACCCTTCACCGGCTTGGCGCCCGCCAGCAGATGAGCCGGTACCAGGTCCCGGGCCGGCTCGGTGTATCCCACGGACACGATCTTGTCGCCCTGGTACGTGAACGTGGTGAGAGAGGCGAGCGTGCACTGCCGCCTGCGCGGATCGTGCCACAGCCGCCGCTTCTCCACGAAGCTGCGCAGAATCCAGATCGGCAGCTGGTGGCTGACGCACACGGCCTCATGACCGCGCGCGGCGTCCCTGGCGGCGTCCAGCGCCGCCATCATCCGGACGACCTGCTCCACGTACGGCTCGCCCCACGACGGCTTGAACGGGTTGACGAGGTGCTTCCAGTTCTCCGGCCGCCGCAGCGCGCCGTCCCCGACCCCGAAGGTCTTGCCCTGGAACACGTTCTCGGCCTCGATGAGCCGCTCGTCGACGGCGATGTCGAGCCCGTGCGCCTTGGCGATCGGAGCGGCCGTCTCCTGGGCCCGCTCCAGCGGGGAGGCGACGACATGGGTGACGTCCCGGGAGGAGAGGTGCTCGGCGACCCGCTCGGCCATCTGCCGCCCCAGTTCGGAGAGGTGGTAGCCGGGCAGCCGCCCGTACAGCACCCCGTCCGGGTTGGCGACCTCGCCGTGCCGCATCAGGTGGACGACGGTGATGTCACTCATGCTGCCGTGGCCTCCGCTGCTGCCCGGGCCGCCGCCGGAAGCGCGTCGGCGATCCGCTGGATCGCCCGCTCGTCGTGGGCGGTGGAGACGAACCAGGACTCGAACGACGAGGGCGGCAGATAGACGCCCTGCGAGAGAAGGGATTGGAAGAAGGCGGTGAACCGGAAGGACTCCTGCGCCTTCGCGTCCTCGTAGTCGGTCACCGGCCGGTCGGTGAAGAACACGGAGAACATGTTGGAGGCGCTCTGGAGCCGATGCGCCACGCCTTCCTTGGTGAGCGCGTCCGTGACGAGCGTACGGATCTCGATCGACACCGCGTCGAGCTGCTCGTACGCGGCGTCGTCGAGAAGCCGCAGCTGGGCGAGGCCGGCGGCGGTGGCGACCGGGTTCCCGGAGAGGGTGCCCGCCTGGTAGACCGGCCCGGCCGGGGCGAGGTGCGCCATGACGTCGGCGCGCCCCCCGAAGGCGGCTGCGGGGAAACCGCCGCCCATGACCTTGCCGAAGGTCATCAGGTCCGGCTTCACGCCGTCGATGCCGTACCAGCCCGCGCGGCTGGTACGGAATCCGGTCATGACCTCGTCGGAGATGTACAGGGCCCCGTTTGCGTGGCAGAGATCCCTGAGGCCCTGGTTGAACCCGGGCAGCGGCGGCACGACGCCCATGTTCCCGGGCGACGCCTCGGTGATCACGCAGGCGATCTCACCGGGGTGGGCGGCGAAGGCGGCGCGCACGGCGTCGAGGTCGTTGTACGGCAGGACGATCGTGTCACCGGCCTGGGCGCCGGTGACGCCGGGAGTGTCCGGCAGGGCGAAGGTGGCCACGCCACTGCCGGCGGCGGCGAGCAGCGAGTCGACATGCCCGTGATAGCAACCGGCGAACTTGATCACCTTGGCGCGCCGGGTGAACCCGCGGGCGAGCCGGATCGCCGACATGGTGGCCTCGGTCCCGCTGGAGACGAGCCGCACCTGCTCGACGGGCTCCACCCGGGCGACGATCTCCTCCGCGAGCGCGACCTCGCCCTCACCGGGAGTCCCGAAGGAGGTACCACGCGCGACGGCCTCCTGGACGGCGGCGATCACCTCCGGGTGGGAGTGCCCGAGGATCATGGGCCCCCAGGAACACACGAGATCGACATATTCACGTCCATCGGCGTCGGTCAGATAGGGACCGTTACCCGACACCATGAACCGGGGCGTACCGCCCACGGCGCGAAAGGCGCGCACCGGAGAGTTCACGCCGCCGGGCGTGACGGCCGCCGCGCGCTCGAAAAGAGTCTGCGAAACTGGGGCTTCGTACGGATAGCTCACACTAGCCATGGTGTCAGAGGCCGCGAAGATCCCGCGGACAGGTGTTTCACCGCACGTTTCGGCGGGCGGCCGTGGGGGAGGTCACTGACACGATGATCGGGTTGCGCGGCGGGGGCCACGCGTCCTAGAACAGCAGTCGGGTGGAGATATGCATCGCGGTGGCGGACTGGGCGAGGGGACCGATGATCTGGGTCCTCGGCGTGCCCGGCGGGGAAGGCACCGACGCGACGCGGAGGAGACGGCGGAAACACGTCGGGCGCAGGGGCCTTACGAGGCGCACGAGCCGCAGGGTTCGCGCGGTTCCCAGGTTCCCCACAGCTCGGCGGATGAGGAGATAGCGCAGGGTGCGCAGGGTCCGGGCAGTGCACAAGGTGCGCAGGGCCCGCAGGCTTCGCCGGCCGACCCTGAGCGAATCGAGCGTGCGGCACGTATCGACGGCAGGGGCCGCGCGGTCGACCGACTCAGGGTAGGGAGCGGGAATGGTGGTCGGGTGGGGGTGACGTACAAATACTTCGGCGCGCCGGACGGCGCCACGGCAGCCCGCGTCCCGATCTCGATGCGTCCCGAGGAACTCGGCGGCGACGAGCTCGGCATGGGCGGCATGTTCACCAAGATCAAGCCGGAGACGATGGCGGCGATGGTCCTCACGGGCATCGAGGGCGTCCCCCTGCACAAGGTCCCGCCGCTGGAACTGGTGGTCCTGCACCCCGACTACGCGGTGGTCAAGCTCCCCATGACGGTCGTGGACCCCCTGCGTGGCATCGGCGAGGAGGCGGTGGGCGCGGCGGCGTTCATCTGGTCCACGGTCCCGGACCGCGGCGGCCCCCGGGACGCGTTCAACGTGTACCAGCTGCTGCACGAGTGGCAGGACTTCAGCCACCGGCTGCATGAGGCGGGGCATCAGCCGTATTGCCTGGTGTGGCCGTGACCTGGGGTTTCAGTCGTTTCGGGCGGGGTCTTCGGACCTCGCCCTTTTGGTGCCCGGGAGGGGCCGTCAGGCGGCCAGGGCACATTGAGGGCACATTGGTTTTGCTGGGGGTGCTGATGTGCCCTGGGCGGCGGGTGGGTCGCCGTCGTCTTCCGCTTCCGCCTCGGCTTTCGTTTCCGTGAAGGCGTCGTCGATCGCCTTGCGGGTGCGGGTCTCGCTGGAGGGCAGTAGGTGCGTGTACGTCCGCAGCGTGAAGCCCGGGTCCGAGTGCCCGAGGTACTCGGAGAGCGCCTTGATGCTCTCCCCCGCGTCCAGGAGCACGGAGGCGTAGGCGTGCCGGAGGGCGTGCATGCCGTCCTCGGGGGCCGCTTGGAGGTAGCGCGCGCCCCGCTTTCGGGGAGGGATCACGCCGGCGGCGGCCAGGGCGCGCTTCCAGTCGCCCATGTTGAAGACGCTGCGGTTGTACGCCCGCTCCTTCGCGTCGACGAAGAGGAGGCGGAAGGTCTTCGGCCCACCGTCCGGCTTGGCCCAGGGCAGGGTGACCGCGACCGGCGGGAACTCCTTCATGTGGGCCTTGATTGCGACGGCGAGCTGGGCTGGCAGGGGCACCGACCGGATCTTGTTGCCCTTGGGGAGGGCGAAGACGGGCTTCGTGCCGACGAGCCGCACCTGGCGGCTGACATGGATCCAGCCGCCCTTGAAGTCGATGTCCTCGACCGCGAAACCGAACACCTCGCCCTGGCGCAGGCCGCAGCCGAAGGCGAGCTTACCGCCGGCCTGGAAGCGTCTCGGGAGTCCGGCGATGACCGCCCGGACCCGCTCCAGCGACCAGGGGATGATCTTCTTCTTGGTCGCGGTCGGGAGCTTGACCGACTTCGCCTTGCACGGGTTCTTCGGCAGCAGCCCGTCCTCCACGGCCATGCCGAGGATGCTGGAAAGGATGTCGAAGATGCCCTCGATCGTCGACACCTCCAGTTCGGCGTCCTGGAGCGTGCGAATCCAACCCTGAATGACCAAGGGCTGGTTGAGGGACCGCAGCTCACGCTGGCCGAGGTGCTCGACGATGTGGTTACGGACGGTCGCCTCGTAGCGGAGCGCGGTCGTCGGGCCGACGGAGTTCGCGTCGAGCCACTTCTGCGCGTAGGCGCCGAGCGTCTGCTTGGTCTCGGCCGGGACGACGTAGGAGCCGCGCCGGATCTCGACATCGACCTCGGCGGCGCGGTTGTCCGCCTCGGCCTTCGTGTGGAAGTTCTCCTTGCGCTGATGGCCGTCCAAGTCGCGGTAACGCACCTGCCAGCGCTTGCCGACGCCGTGGTCGCCGGTGGGGACCATCCGCTTCGTACGGCTCTTGTGTTCGCCGCACTCCGTCTCGGTGGGCTTGGGGTGGGACTTGTGCCAGCGGTCGTACACGTCAGCCAAGAAGGGCCTCCTGGGTGAGGGAGTGGGAGGTGGCGTGGGACGCGCAGGCGTGCGCCGGCCACGGGAGCAGCAGGGCTGCGGGAGGGGCGCCGAGCGCAGTGGCGAGAGCGACGAGGTCGTCGATGTCGCAGCGGCGGCGGGCGCGTTCGGTGCGGCTGAGGGCGGTGTTGGCCATCGGGCGGCCCAGTGCGGTGCAGCGGGCGGCGAGCTGGTGCTGGGTCAGCCCGCGCAGGAGGCGTAGGTGCTCGATGGCGCGGGCGGTGTGAAGGCCGGCGGGGCCTATTTCGACAGGTCGGTTGGGCATGACAGATAGCTGTAACTTGCAGCCGGCGGCCATGGCAAGAGTTAGCTCTTAAACTCTCCAATAGTCGTTCGGGGTCGAAGTGGCGTTCATCTCGTCGAATTCCGGTACATCGCGAGGCGTTTCGGCCGAGGCGCCGTGTTACCTTCCCTCGCCGTTTTCGATATGGGTGATTTGAACACACATCAGCCATGATGACCGGTGGGCCAGTCACGTCATCCCTGACCGCCAGGTGTGACCTCTGAGCTGCAGAGGTACCGGATTCCGGCACCTCGACCGGTTGCTTCGCCTCAAGAAAATTTAGGGCCCGGCGGGAGCGATTTCGGCAACCGGGGATCCCCCCTTACTGTTTCCCTCTCCCCGGCCACACCGAAAGAAGTAGTGAGGAGTTTCAGAACCAACTCTGGACTTTTCTCCGGGTGGTGTGGCTTTGTTGTCCAGCCCATTATTCAAGACCGAAAAGGAGCCCTGTGCCGAAGCCCCCTCCCCATAAAACCAACGCCCCTGCCACCGCCGCGGCTGCCCAGCGTGGCCCCCTTGCCACCCCTGAGGAGGTCGCCGCCTATCTCGGAGTGCCGGTGAAGACCCTCTACCAGTGGAAGTACCGGGGCATCGGCCCCAACGTCCACAAGGTCGGCCGTCACCTGCGCTACCGCTGGCGGGAGGTGGACGCGTGGCTGGACGCCCAGACGTCGTACGACCTCACGGCCTGACCCCGCGCCCGACGCGGACGACGAAGCGGCCCCCGGCGCGCCAACGCCGAGGGCCGAAGACTCACCTGCCGATCGCCCATCCCTGATCGAACAAGCTGGTGAGGGGCGGGACCTTGCCCGTCCTGCCCCTCACCGGAGAGGAACGCCTATGGACTCTACGTCCCCCAACACCACGAACACCTCCCCCACCGCCTGGCCCACTCCAGCCGTCCCCGGCGAGGGCATCCCCTGGCGCCGCCGGGATCAGCAGGAAACACGGTCCACCGCGTCGGGGACCGCCGAACACCCGGCGGATGCGGAGGCAGACGGGGACCGTCCCCAGCCGTCTGCTGATGCCGTTGTTGGGGACCGTCCCCGCGACGTGCCCGGCACTCGGCCCCCGCACGCCCCGGTCCCCGAATCGACATCCGGTGCAAACCCGCAGGCCAACGCCGTGAAATCGGGGACCGGTCTCCAAGAGGCTGCAGGTGCACAAGGGGACCGCAATGGGGACCGTGAGCACAGTCCCCGCCAACCAATGGGGACCGACAACCCCGTGGCGGACACCGCCCAGCAGGAGGGGACCGGTCCCGTCGACGCACGGGGACCGGATCACGAGATCGGTCCCCGGCTTCCTCGGGGACCGGCAGCCCCTTCGGAACAGGGTTCCGGTGAGGGTGCCGTACTGCTGGATGAGTTGCGGGCAGCGATCGGCAAGTACGTCGTGCTGCCCAGTGACGAGGCGCTGACCGCGGTCACCCTGTGGGTAGCGGCCACGCACATCCAGAGCGTCCTGCAGCACGCGCCGCGCCTGGCGGTCGTCGGCCCGACGAAGGGCTGCGGCAAGTCCCGGGTGCTGGACGTACTCCACGAGACCGTCCACCAGCCGATCATGACGGTGAACATGTCCACGGCAGTGCTCTTCCGCGTCATCGGCAAGAACCCGCGCACGATCCTGGTGGACGAGGCCGACACCATCTTCAGCAAGGCCGGCGAGAACGAGGAACTGCGCGGCCTGCTGAACGCCGGACACCAGCGCAACCGGCCCGCCTGGCGCATCTCCGGTCCAGAGCACAAGCCGACCCCGTATCCGACCTTCGCCATGGCCGCACTGGCCTCGATCGGCGACCTGCCCGACACGATCACGGACCGGGCGGTCGTGCTCCGCATGCAAAAGCGCAAGCCCGGCGAGAAGGTGACCCCGTTCCGCTCGCGCTACGCCACACCGGAGCTAAACGCGCTGCGGGACAAGCTGGCCGCCTGGCTGGGCCCGCTGCGCGGCACGGCCGCGCGCATGGCACCGACCATGCCGGTGGAGGACCGGGCGGCGGACACCTGGGAACCGCTGGTCATCATCGCCGACCTGGCCGGCGGCCACTGGCCCGCCCATGCCCGTGCAGCCTGCGTGGCGATGACCCGGTTCGAGGCCGTCCAGGACGAGCAGACCAACCTCAAGACGCGGCTGCTGCGCGACATCCACCGCGTCTTCGAGGCACACGGCAACCCCGAAGCCCTGTCCTCCCTGGATCTGGTCACCGCCCTGCTCCAGGACCCCGACGCACCCTGGGCGGAACACAGCACCAACGGGCTCAACGCCTACCACCTGGGCAGAATGCTCCGGGACTTCGACATCCGCCCGGCCAACTACCGGTTCGACAAGGGCAGGCAGGCCAAGGGGTACGCCCGTAACCGGTTCCTCGACAGCTGGGCCCGCCACTGCCCCGACCTCACCGAGACAGCGCCCGCCCCCACGCACGACGCCACACTCGCGCGCCCGGCGCAGGGCAAGCCGCCCGCCGCCCCGGCGGGCCAGCTGCCCATCGGCCCGCCCGGCGGACCCGCCGGCCCCAAGCCCGCCCGCTGACCCGCCTCCCCCAGGGTCCGTATCAATGCGTCGCATCCGTCCCCGCGCAGGTCAGCGCGGGGACGGATGTCCTCGCCGGGACGGACTTCTCCGTACCTGCCCGAGTGTCCGTACCTGTCCTGACCAGGCATGGGACGGATGCGACGCACGTGACACACCTGCTGCCCCCTCACCAACGGAGTACTCCGATGCGCGACCTGCACCCCGAACACCCCATGCCCCAGAAGCAGATGCCCCGCACCCCCGTCACACGCGCAGCAAGTTGTCGGGTAAGGAGTCCTTACCCGGCTCCCGCCCTGGAGGGGGCGGAGGCATCCGGCGCAGGGGCACCGGAGTTGGTCGGCCCGGGGGAGCCGACCGGGAGTGGGGGCAGCGAGCCGTCGTCGAATGTGCCGCAGCAGTTTGCGCCGCGTCGCCGTCTACGTGACAAGCAGCTGCGCGAGCGCCGCGTGCACCCCCGTTACAACGACGACGAGTTCGCCCTGGTCCAGAAGGCCGCCGCCCTGAGCCGCATGCAGCCCGGCGGCTACGTCGCCGAGTGCGCGCTCGCCGCCGCCCGCGCCGACGACCCCACCGCGGCCGTCGCCGACTACCGCACCATGGTGCAGACGCTGTTGGCCGCCAACCGGCAGCTCGGCGGCATCGGCAACAACCTCAACCAGCTCACCTGGCACCTCAACAAGGACGGCGCCTGGCCCCACCCCGACACCGTCCAACGACTCCTGGACCGCGTCGAGGCATCCATCACCGAGGTGGACACCGCGGTCGCGCAGATCACCGAGGGGCGGTGAGCCTTTGATCCCGAAGATCATCCTCGGCAAGGGGCCAGAGGCCACGCGCCGCACGATCGCCTACCTCTTCGGCAAGGGCCGGGCCAACGAGCACATCGACCCGCACC
This sequence comes from Streptomyces sp. NPDC047079, assembly GCF_040643755.1. Taxonomy (NCBI): domain Bacteria; kingdom Bacillati; phylum Actinomycetota; class Actinomycetes; order Kitasatosporales; family Streptomycetaceae; genus Streptomyces; species Streptomyces sp. NPDC047079. Next base: position 16,788 of record NZ_JBEYUZ010000032.1, on the reverse strand, counting down.
TGGTGGCCTCCTGGAACGACTTCGCCCCCGACCCCGGCCGCAGCCCCCGCCGCGACCCCAAGGAGGTAGAGGCGCAGCTCGCCGCGCAGCTCGACCAGCCCGTGAAGATGCTCGGCGACAAGGCACCCAAAAACACCATGTGGCACTGCCCCGTCCGGGCCGCCCCCGAAGACCCCATCCTCACCGACGATCAATGGGCCACCATCGCCTGCCGAATCGTGGCCGCCGCCGGCATAGCCCCCGCAGGCGACGACGAAGCCTGCCGCTGGGTGGCCGTCCGCCACGCCGACGACCACATCCACATCGCCGCCACCCTCGTACGGCAAGACGGCCGCCGCCCCCAGCGCGACTACGACCAGCGCGCCGTCCAGCGCGAGGCCCGCCAGATCGAAATCGACTACGGACTGAGGCGGTTGAAGCCTGGCGACGGCACCGCTGCCAAGCGCCCTACCAGTAAGGAGCACTTCAAGGCCAAGCGCCTGGGCCAGGAGGCTGCCTCCCGCGATGTCCTGCGTCGGCGGGTCCGCCGTGCGGTCGCCGCCGCAGGGGACGAGGCGGAGTTCTTCGCCCTGCTGGAGGCAACGGGTGTGACCGTGCGCCTCAAGCGCGGCCCGTCCGGCGACGCACTCGGCTGCAACTTCGCCCTGCCTGGCGACACCAACGACAAGGGGGAGCCGGTCTTCTACTCCGGCTCCGCCCTCGCCCCGGACCTCTCCCTCCCCCAGATCCGCCGACGCCTCGCCACCACAAGCCCCGAACCGGCCACCGTCCGGCCGGGCAACCCGTGGCACCAGGCGACCGCCGCCACCGAACGCATCCCCCACGACCTCACCCACGGCGACGACCCCACTGGGCAAGGACAGCTGGTCGCGCTCGGGGCCGTACTGGACCTCCTGCCGGTCACCGCACCGGCGGCACTGAAGGCCGAACTCGAACAGGCCGCGGCCGTCTTCGAGCGCGCCACCCGCTCTCGCATCGCCGCCGACCTCGACAGCACCCGCGTCCTGCGCCGCAGCGTCCAGGCGATCTGGAAGGACCCCGCACGGCACGGGGACGGTGCCGGGCTGGCAATGCTGCTGGACGTCGCGCTCACCGCGGTCGCCTACGCGATTCACTGGCACCGCACCCGCCAGCACGCCCAACAGGAGGCAGCAGCGGAACAAGCCCTCGTCCATCTGCAGGTCGCGTATGCGCAGGTCGCCGAGCCGGTCCTGGTCGGCCTCGCCATCCGGACACCAGGGGCACAGACCAAGCGCCGCTATGCCCTCCACATCCAGCAGGCGGCTCCCCAGCACGCCGAACGCATCCTCAACGACCGAGCCTGGGATGCCCTGGCCACCGTGCTCGCCGAAGCGGAGGCCGCGGGACACAACGCGTCCAGCCTCCTCAACCAGGCGCTCAGCCAACGCTCGTTGGACGACGCCCGCAGCACCGCCCGCGCCTTGACCTGGCGCATCCGCCGCCTCGGCCAGCGCCACGCCCCCGGACCACAGGCCCAGGCAGCGAAGGCCGGCGCCAGGTCAAACCCCACGACGTCGGCCACGTCGTCCCCGAAGCCGCAACAAGCATGGCGTCGCTAATCCTGAGATGTGGAGGCTTAAGGCCAAAACCTTTTCCGCAGGAGGTGATCCGCAGCACGGCCAGCCAGCCAACTGCCAGTCCGATACGGCCATGCCGATACAGAAACATCTCACCCACCCCATCCGCATCCAGGGTGGGCTGCATTCAGTAGGCGGGACAGAGCTGGCGCCACCCACGCCGTCCGTAGTTTGGATGCCGGAAGTCCACTGTTAGATACCGCTTCCTTCCCTAAACGCCGTGTTCCGTGCCCGTTGTGTGGGGGTACTGCTATTGCCATCCATGGCCTTACGAAGTCTTTGAGCCGTCTTCGGAAGGGGCCGCAAGGCGAGGCCAAGGGCCCTAGCCAGATCAGGCTCGGCGTTCATCAACACGGGAGACAGACGGCTGACGACATCGTTAGGCAGCGCGCCAGGGGAGCTTTCGATGAGCTCGGCCATGAGATCGGCTGCACGGGTCGCGCTGCTCTGATCCTCACCCATGAAGGACAAGACGTGATCCCAAATAACTTCCGAGGCGCTAGACGCGTTAACAGCTCCCCTTGCTGCGGCGGACTTCCACTCTGGCTGCACCAGACAGTGATTGAGGTACAGCAAGACCGCATGGTCGAATGTCGGCGCATTTTCGATCAGGGAAAGTAGTTCTTTAAATTCATCTCCCGCTTTCACCATTGCCGCGCTCAACAACTCCGCATCGGCCTGGTCGGCGCACTCGCCAAGCGCTGGACACCGTGTGCGGGCCCGGGCGAGCAGACTGCTTTGCTGGTCCGCAGATACCAGGGGCCACAGCAGGTTTGCGTAGCGCCACGGTTCCTCTTCCTCGCTTTCCAGTAGATGCTGCACCAGATTGTCCCGCAGAGCCGGGACGCCTCCCAGTTCGGGACGCTCGGCGACGGCCGCCGTAAGGGTACGCGTGGATTGCGGGAGACTGCCCCAATGCCCAGCGAAGAGGTTCAGCCAATTCACATCAATGATGGGATCGGTGATGTAGTGCGCAGCGAAGTCGAGCGGAATCGCTGGGTGGCCGTAGCTGATAAACTGCTGGAGGTGCTGCAAGGCAGGAGGAAGCTGACCCTCTCGAACCGACTGGTCTTGGAAAAGCAAGTGAAGGCTAGGGAGCAGTTCCTGTGCTCGAGTCGGGTCACTGGGCGGCACGGCGGTAGTGAGCCGCTGCGCCAAAGCGGCAGACAAATCCCGACCGGATTCCGTGGTCAAGAGCATGACCAGAGCGGTCCGCGCAAATCGCCCAGCAGTTGTAAAAGTCTCCAGGTCGGCAGTGAGTGCTTCGGTGCACGCTCTTACGGCACGATTTACCGGCTCTGAGTCAACGGCTTCACCACGTCGCACATATCCGATCAACAGATCGCGCAAGGCGACGCCAACAGCGTCGTTGCCATCGCGGTGAGCGGCCAAGTGCTCAGCCATGGCTCTAACGCAGGGTGCCCCCTGTTCCTCGCCGAGCTGCTCCAGGATCGTGTCAGCGCCGGCCACGAGATCGGCATGGACGGTGGCCGACGCAGCAGCAGCGTCTGCGATGGCCTGCGTGACGACGCCGGCCTCCGACAGCCGTTCCGCCGCCGGGAACCATTGGATCAGCAGATCCATGGCAGCAAGCTGAGTGTCGCGGTCTTCGTCTTCCTGCAGGACTTGAGCGACGGCCAGAACAAGCTGCGCAGCCAAGGACGTAACGTTGTCGGCGCGCTCGAGTCCTTGTCCCCAGTCCATAGAAAGCTCCGGGACGTGGGCCAGGACTCGGAGCGCGTCCTGACGCACCGCGCGGCTTGAGGACAAGCATTCGAGCAGGCTCAGCAAGATCGCCCGGTCCCAGTCATGCCTGTCTTCGAAGTCGATGATCAGTTGGCTGACTTGCTGCGTCACTTCGACGTCTTCATGACGCGCCGCCATCGCCAGCAATGCGCCGAGTGCCGCGGGCGGCCAGTCGGAGGCGACTTGCTGACGGCTCTCGTTACTCCAAAAGGCCAACTCTTGGCTGTCACCTTCTTCAGCAAGAGCGTCGAAGTAGGCGTCCAGGGATGGGGCGAGGATGTCGGCATCCCTGCCGAGGGGCAACGTGAGGAGGGCTACAGCCCACGATCTGGCTTCACCTGGTTCAGATGGTGTCGGCCGCAGCGCTTCACGAAGACGCGGAAGGTGTGCGGGAGCGCTCAAGCTCAGCAGCGGGATGAGTAGATGGCTGGGCAGGGGCAGGCTGAGGTGGTCGCGTTGACGGACGATGCAGTCAGTCAGAGCATGCACAGCCTGCTGCTCTTCCTCGCTCGGATCGGTCGTAAGGGTGCCGACGTTGGATCCGAGGGCATCGAGGGCAGCCGTGATGGCGTTATCGAGGTCCTGTCCGCGTCGAATGGATTCCAAAGAGGCGGTCGCTGCTTGCAACACGCGTAGGCGTTGTCCGCCTTCAGCAAGACGGACGGCCAGGGCGGCCCCGTTACGCTGCACCAGTTCGTTGTCGATCTCGGTAGCCATCTGGCTGCCGAGCAGGCGGCTCGCCTTGGAGGACCCCAAGGTGATCAGAGGCCCGATCTGGAAGGGCCGCTGTGTGCGGGCACGGGCGACCGTGGCATTCAAGAAGGCCAGGGCTGGGAATCGGTCCAGGTCGAGACGGACTCCCGGGCCGGAAGCCCTGTAAGGGCCGACAAGCGGATCGCTGAGCGCCTGCTGGGACCCAAGAAGGGCATCGTCCAGGAGATGGAGCAGGCGATGCTCTGCGCGAACGGCGTCGTACATTTCACGGAAGTCGTAGCGCAGCACGGTCAGGCGCGCCAATTCAATGGGGTGCCCCGTGACTTCTCCTGGCGCAATCCTCGCGGGTCGGTTCCCGACTGGCTGCTCTCGGCGCTGGGCAAGCTGAAAGTCAGCACAGAACGAGTTGAGCAGTCGGATGACGTGTCGAGGGTCGCGCACCTGACGGTGGACGAGTACTTGCAACAACGTACGGATCGCTGTCGAACCGCCAAGCTCTGCCACCAGGGGGTGGGGTGGTGCGGTGCCCAGCAGCAGCTCTTCCGCGTAGTCGCGTAGATCTGCGTCGTAGTGCTCCGGCAGGACCAGACGGATGGTGAAGAGCTTGTTGAGGTATTCCTGTGCGGCTTCCTCAGCCACCTTGCGTACTGCGGCCTCAGCGACATCCCCTGTCTGCGCCGACTGCTGCTCGGCCGTTTCGGTTTCCGGGACGCCTGTGGTCGGTCGATGAGCGAGGCCAGGGCGGACTCCCACAATGGCTTCGCGCACGATGTCCTCGTCGCAGGACAGAATGAATACCGGTGGACGTCGGTGCTGAGTACTGGTCAACAGCAAGCTACGGACCGTGGCGAGCGCCTCGAGGACGTCCGAAGCGGCCAGCCGGTCGATGTCGTCCACGGCGATCACCAACCGCCGGTCGATGTGCTGCAAAAGCCGCACGAATGCCTGCTCCAGCTCATCGGTGGAGTCGGGCCGCGGAGTACTGAGAGTGATTTCGTATGCCTTCAGGGACTGCAGAGCTCCCTCCCTGCCCGCAGCCAGAACAGCCGCAACAGCAGCAGCGCTGACCAGCACTCCTGTGAGCGAGGTCGCGCCCTTTGGCGCGAACCATGTCCAGGCCGACACGCGTCCGCCTGCCCCCAGGAGATGAACAATTGCGACAGCACCAACGCCAAGCAGCCATAGCAGAAGCAGCATCGCGAGTACCCAGCAAGCACCGTCACGAGCTGCACGAAGATACCGCCATCGATCAGGCTTCCCCGCAGTGCCAGCCGCGCGATCCGCACGCGGAAGCGTCCGCTGTCGGCTGCCCTCCAGGCAGGCACGCTCGCCGAGATACGTGTCCTTGTCGATCAAGCCCTTCTGATGAGCCGCGTCCAACAACGCGTACATCAACGCCCGTGCTCGGGCGACTCCGCTGTGGTGCTCCGCGCTCACATGCAGAACGGCCCAGTCGTCGTTTACAGACAGCTCAGTTGTCAACAGCCGCACGACGGACGATTTGCCGCTCCCGAAGGGGCCCAGTAGGCCGATCGCCAGGGACTGCGTCACCTCCTTGACCGTGCGCGTCAACTGTCGCGCCACCGAACGGTGATCGAACCGATCTTGATCACTCTGAGCGATAGCTATGTCCTCTATCGCCCACGGTCGCTGTCGTGCCACCTGTCACTTCCATTCCACGACTCGCAAGTGTCCAGATCGTACGGGTAGGCACTGACACTGGCTGGCCTGATCCGAAATCCAGTTCTTGGAGAAGGAAAGGGTTCTTGTCCGGAGCATTCGACTCAGAGCCGAGGAGTCTCCATCCACGGCGCCACCACTTGGTTCAGGTCCGAGCACCCGAACCATGCATTGAGTGGCTTCGGGCTAGAGGCACCTTTCGGTCAATGTTCAACATGAGCGTCTCCGCGTACGGCTTGTGCGGGTTTGCGCTATGGCCGCACTCGCCGCGTGCGTGGACGATGCCCCTTTGTGCCTGCCGAGACGTCATCCCGGCCGGCTCGGTGGACACGGGGGTGGGGAGTTGGCGTTCGCAGAGCATCAGTCGGTCTTTTCGGCGCCTGCGGTACCGCTGGGTACGGCAGATGTCGCCGGAGACGTGATCCGTCACGGCGTGTACACCGAAGGCGTCACCCGCCGGTTGAGTGCCGCCGCCTTCGCCCGCACGGACTGGCTGGCCGTGCTCCGCGCCCAACTCGCAGACCTGTGGAAGAAGCTGAAGGCAGCCGTGCGGAAACGCCTGCGGTGGCTGTTTCCCGCGAAGCAGAAAGAGAAGTCCGCTGACGCGTCCGAGCCAGCGCCTCCGTCGGTCGTGCTGGGCGAGGACTACGCGGTCTGGGTCCGGCGCCGCATCAAGAAGTCGCCGCGGCCGGTGCCGGTCTACGGATTCCACCAGGAACCCGTCATCCACGCCAGCGACCGTGCCATCCGCCACATGCGAAGACGACGAATAGCTGTCACCGCGATGATCGCGCTCGGGGTCTGGCAGGCGATGGCCGGCGCTCTGACGGCGGGTTGGGCGGCTCTGGTCCTGCCTGGCGGTGTGTGGGGCGTCTACCTCGTCGAGCGTTATCTGGCACAAATGCGGTTCAACGCCCTGCTGGCTGGCGAACTGCACGCGCCCACGCCGGCCGTGCAGGCTCACGCCCTGCCGTACCTCTACGAGCGCCGTCCAAGCGGCGACCGGCACCGATTCCTCGGAGCAGGTCTTCAGGCATGGCACGAGGCAGTCATCGGCATCGACGTGGAGCCCGCGCCCGAGGGTCAGGACGAGGAAAATGACACCACCGGGCCACCCCCAGGGTTCGGTTCACCGACGCAAAGCCCGGGTCAGCCCGACATGGCCGACGTGGCCAAGGCCGTCCTGGAGGCGCTGGCCAAGCACAACAAGCCGGTGGCCCGCAAGCCGCTGAAGCACTTCGCCGTCGCCCAGTTGCACGCTCATGTCGCGCGCCGCCTGGACGACCCGGCACCCGCTCACCATCGCGAACACCCCATCCCGCGCATGGAGGTCATCGGGATCGCAGGCATCCACTACAAGCGGTGGGACGAGACCGACGACGACACTTGGCGCAGCCTGCACACCCTCGCCGTGGACAGCTTCGGCGACAAGCCCGCCGAGGAGATCGCCCGCCGCTACATCTGGGCGCGGGTCACCGCCTGGAATGGCGAACTAATCGCCGCCATACTCGTCCACTTCGCCTACCAGGGCGGCTTCCTCCGCGTCACCGTCCGCCCGCACATCATGGGTCCGCTGAACCCGAAGGTGGCCGGACTCAAGCCCGCCGACCCCCGCAGCCTGAAGTGGCTCGCCCGCACGGCGTTCAACGCCCTCGGCGACATCTACATCGGACTCGACCGGCTGATACGCCACAAGCCGCGCAAGCGCCCGGAACTCGATCCCGGCAGCGGACCGGTCAGCCTCCGCGAGGTCCATAGCGTCCGCTGGCTCGAGGACATGCACATGAACGACGACGCCCGCTACTACGTGCAGATGATGCAGCGCCGCGTCTTCGACTCCACCGAGATCTTCCTGCGCGACCACAACGTCGACATCGCCGCCTACCAGCAACAGGCCACCGCGATCTACAACTTCGGCGTCATGAACGGCGGCACCATGACCGGCCCCGTACAGGCCACTCCGTTCTCCGCCAACCCCTCCATGACGAACTGAGCCGCAAGCCCCCCAGGAGCCCCGCATGACCGTCCGCCGCCAACCCGACCCGGTCCCCAACGGTCCCAACTTCGGGATCATCAACAACGGCGACATGACCGGGCCCGCCCAGGCCGCCCCGTTCTCCCAGAACGCCACCCAGACCAACAACATCACCAACGAAGCCGTCGACAAAGCCCGCGAAAGCATCGAGGACCTCCGGCGACGCCTGGAAGGACTGCGTGGCCAGTACCCCCAAGCAGACGCCGCCCTGCGTGACCTCGACATGATCACGCCGCGCCTCGACGAACCCGAACGCGAGCCCGGCACGGTGCGCTACATGCTCCAGAACCTCGTCGAACGCTGCGGCGGCATCCCCAACCTCCTCGGCGCCGCCCAGCTCGTCCAATCCACCGTCCTGGCTCTGCTTCCCAGCTCCTGACCAAGCCGCCCCTCAGGGGCAACCAGGGAGCCTGGGCTCCAGCAGCTCCAAGGCTTCTTCCCAACGGAAGCGATCTGCGCCGCCGCCCGCCTTGGGTCGATGCGGCTCGTAGCTGCCGATCCGAACATCCATCTCGCGCAGCTGGTCCAGGCTTCGGCGGTAGGCGGGATGGGCTGCCTGGGCCGTGTTCAGGTATGGCAGGACGGCCGTGGGGATGCCCATGCCGTACGCCTCGCACAGAACGCCCAGGGCAAGGGTGTCGGAGATCCCGGCAGCCCACTTGTTAACCGTGTTGAAGGTGGCCGGCGCGACCGCGATGGCGTCCGCAGGTGGCAGGGGTCGGGCCTCGCCCGGCGTACGCCAGGCCGAGCGGATCGGATAGCCGGTCTGGGCTTCGATCGCCTCGGTGTCCAGGAAGCCCAGACCCTGCGGGGTGGCGACCACACCGACGTCCCAGTGCCGTTCCTGCGCGGCGGCGATCAGCCTGCCGACGTCGCCGGCGATGCCGCAGGCGCACACGACGACGTACAGGAAGGGCTTCTTGTGGGAGGCACTCGGATTGGTCATGCGGAGTCTCCAAGGAATTGAGCTTCTCGTACGGCATCCAGCCGGGCCGCGAGGTTGTGCGGCCCGAGCTCGCTCAATGCCCAGAGGCTGCTGATCCGCCGGGCCCGGCTCCAGAGCCGGTCCTCTGTGTCCACAGGCGTGTGGAAAGCAAGAACGGAGATGCCGTGGGCGGCGAACGGCTGGTGATCCAGGTAGCGCTGGCCACCGGAGCCGCACAGGTAGTGCGTGCTGCCGCTGGTCACGACGAGATCGGCGAGGCGCTCCGACCGGCCTTCACGGGTCGGGACGCCGCTGCTGTCCAGTACTTCCCCGCTCCAGCCGAGAGCGGTGAGCAAGGCGATCGTGGACGTCCTGGCCAGGTCTGCCACACGGTCCGTGGTCTCGAACAGGTCGAGGACGGCGTCCAGAACCTCTCCCACCGAGGCCCAGTGGGGGCTACGGCCGTAGAACTGGCGAATGAGCAGCCGGACAGTACGCCGGGAGCGTCGTGAGTCGGCCAGTCGTGCCTGATTGACGAGCGTGGGACGCCCGTGGGGCAGGCACGTAGGGAGCGTGAGCCACTGCTGCCGGTCGGGATCGTCCGGGGCGGCGAGCCGTGCACGGTGCTGGTAGTCGCGTCGCGCGAACTGCACGTCGTCGAGGACGATCCACCGGTCGGCGGCGTACAGCTTGGCCAGCGTGGACAGCCGCGGGAACAGGTTCGGCTGATGGATCGCGCACACCCCGCCGGGCGCCTGGAGTCGGCGTGTGTCAGGTGCTGATGAGGCGGCTGTCGAAGCCGGCGCCCAAGAGGCGCTCATAAGCGTCATGCACATCCCCCGGTACGTTCTGCTCCACGGCGAAGCCGAGCTTTGGGTACTCGATCACCCGTTGCAGGTCCCCGACGAGCATGTCGACGACGAGCTTCTCGTCGCCGATGGACTTGATATAGTCGTCCAACTCCAGCGGCTCCGAGGCGCACACGACCTCGGCCTCGGGCCACAGCTTGCGGCAAGTCGCGTACGAGCGGCGCTCCATGTACGGCTTGGAGATCAGCAGCAACGACTCGACCGCGATGCCGGCCTCGGACAGCAACTCCCTTGAGAACGTGATGTTCTGGCCGGTGTTTGCGGCCATCGGCTCCACGATGATCGCCTCGTCTGGCACCCCCAGGCTCAGCGCATGCTCGCGGTAGTGGACGGCCTCGCCGCGCGGGAAGCGAGCGCGGGTGGTGGGGCTGTTGCCGCCGCTGAAGACCACGACCGGGAAAAGGCCAGCGCGATAAAGGTCGACCGCAGTAGTCGCGACCCCGAGGTCGTGGCTGCCCAGACCGATCGCCGCCGAGCAGGGCCGCAGTTCGTGGCCCATCTGGTGGTAGTTCCAGATCAGCGTCGCGTCGTGGAACTGCTCGTCGGTGATCTGGCGCTGCTGGTGCTCCGGCACTGGCACTCCCTGGCTCATCCTTGCTGGCCCTTTCGGATGCCCTCAATACTGCGCAGCTGGTGGCTCAGCCCGTACTGCCGGGCCACCTGTGCCGCCTGATCGAGGACGGACAGCCCATCATTCCGGGTCGCCGCATCCGACAGAAGGATGTGCCCGTACGCGGTGTCCAGCCTCACCCGCTGCATCGGGGAGTCGACCGTGCCGGTGGTGCGCGCGATGTCGATGTAGTGCAGGGCCTGCTTCAGGTCGCCGGCACCGCGGTAGGCCAGGGCCAGCTTCTGGTGGGCGACCGACCAGTCCTCCGGCTCGCCCAGATCCTCGAAGGCACGAGTGGCAGCCGTCATCGCGTTCGTGGCGTACTCGTTGTTGCCCTCCTTGCTCAGGGCCGTTCCCACCCAGAGTCGAGCCCTGGCACGGTCGCGGGGGCTCAAGCGCTCGTCTGCGGCGAGGAGTTCGTACTGGCGGGCCGAGACCTCCAGCTGGCCGGACATCTCCTGGACCACGGCGAGTGAGAGCTCGATCTGGGCCACGCGGCGCGGGATGTCGAGCTCGGAGAACATGCCGCGGGCGCTCAGATACGAGTGCCGGGCAGAGAGCGGGCCGAGGATCGATCCCTGGTCACGCTGAAGGTCGCCGAGAAGAACAAGGGAACGGCCGTAGAGGTAGAGGCCCTTGTCGTCCAGGCGATGCGGGTCGTGGCTGCCCAGCCAGCGGTTCAACAGCGTGGCAGCGAAGGGGAAGTTCTGGCGGCTGACGCAGACGACAGCGCGCTCGATGTCCTCGGTCCAGGCCTCGTAGTCCGCCGGCCGCGCGCTCCTCCGCTCGGGGAACAACAGCGCCTCGAACCGGGAATGGGCGGCAGAGTCCGCACGGGCGAGGGCGGTGTCGAGGATGGCCTGCGTGTCCGGCCGGGGCTGCGTTTCGGCCCCGAGGCTCTCCCACTTGGCCACCGTGCGCAGTGCGACACCGAGGTGCTCTGCGAAAGCACGCGTGCTCATGCGCAGCGCGGCGCGCAGGGCGCTCGCCTCCCGACCCGTCCATTGCTGCACGCTGACCACGGATGACCTCCCTCCGTCACGTATGGAAGCACTCTCGGTGACGACATGGGGCGGGAAGTGCAACGGAAGTACAACAGCAGGTCATTTCAAGGCCGTTCACAGCGATCGAAGCTGTGGGCATGGACGACGAACTCATCACCGAACGCCGCTCCGTAGCCTTCCCCCAGGTCTTCGGCTACCTGCGCCACGTGACCGGCGGCCTGGCCCGCCACGCGGCGCTCGTCGGCTGCCTCACCGAGTACTGCCGACAGCATGAACTGACCCTGTGCGGCGTATTCACCGACCGCGACACAGCAGTGGCCGTTCGTTCCCCCGCCTTCGTCGGACTCCTCGACGCGCTCGAACTACCCGACACCTATGGCGCCGTGGTTCCCGCCCTCAGCCACCTCGGCCCGAAGTGCGTTGCCAGCGAACGGAAGCGGCAGATAACGGTGTCGAGAGCCCGTCTGCTCGTGGTCCGCTCCACTACCAGGCCGACAATGGCCTCCGCGCCCTCCCTCGGAGCGAGTGCCGACCTCCAGCGCCTGGGAGATACCTGATGTCCGTTCGCGACGCGCTGCGCAGCGCCCCCATGGTCAACGACGTGCCCACGCTGCGCCTGCTCCGCGTCGGCGACGGCTGGGACCTCGTACGAACCCCCGCAGAGATGGGCTTCCTGGCCCTGGCGCACCTGCGGGCTACTGGAGCGGCAATCGGCCCGGTGCTGTACGACGGGCCCAACGAACGCCTCTACTACGCCATCCAGACCGGCGCCTCCGACAGCTGGAGCGACCTGCCGGTACGGCACCTCTCCATCAACTCATGGCTCGTCGCGCCCAGCCTGGAGTTGATCGACGACTGGTTCGGCGGCTGGTGCGAACTCCCCGACGACGACACCCTCACCGACGCCGACACCCTTCACGCCGCCCTCCAGCACCCGTATATCGGCGCCCTTCTGGAAGAGGCGAGCCGGTGAACACCCACGCAGCCGTGTCGGAGGTCATCAACCGTCCGCGACAGGCGTGGTGGAAGCCGTGATGGGCCACACAGTGGGCCGGCTGGCCCGCTACACAGGCCCGCTGCTGATCGTGCTGATCTCTGCCTCGTGCGGCTTCGTGATCGGCGTCGCGGTCTCCACCGCCCAGGCCGGCCCCTGAGTCCCCGTCCCTGCCGGATGTAGCTGATCGGAAGGCTCCCCACCTCGAGAAGCCCCGGCAGGGGCGGGCCGCCAACCCCCGCCCCGGGCTGATCAACCGCCCGCGCCCTTGGACAGGTCGAGCACCGTCCGGGGCGGGCCCGCAAGACCACTTCATCCCAACCACAGGAGGACCAATGCAGAACAACACCGCCACTGCCCCGACGACCGGGCCGACCCCGGCCGGACTGGTCAAGGCACGCCGCCGGATCCAGGCCGCCCGCGAGCGCGGCGTCACTCCGTCCGACGGCGGCAGCACCGGCCGCACCGACGGCAACGACTGATCCGGGAGGAAACGCGTTGTCGCCGCTGAATCTGGCGGCGCGCCTGGGTCAGGACGAGTTCCTGGCCCAGGTGCTCCACCGCCGCTACCGCCACGTCCCCGCAGCCATCCAGGACCCGGACAAGCTGATCACCTGGGACGACGTCAACACCATCCTGGCCACCCACCGCCTGGAGCCACCTCGTTTCCGCCTGTCCGCGGACGGCGAGATGCTGCCGGCCTACCGCTACACCGCGCCGGTCACCACCCGCCGGCACACCATCTGGCAGCGCCTGCACCCCGCAGAGCTGCACGCCCGGCTCGCCGAGGGCGCCTCCCTGGTCATCGACGCCGTCGACGAACTACACCCGCCCGTCGCCCGCGCAGCCATGGAGCTGGAACGGTGGCTGCGCACGGGGGTGCAGGCCAACCTGTACGCCTCGTGGACAGCGCGCGAGGGCTTCGGCGTGCACTGGGATGACCACGACGTCGTCGTCACCCAGATCGACGGCGCCAAACGCTGGAAGCTGTACGGCCCCACCCGTACCGCCCCCATGTACAAGGACACCGACGAGCCCGAACCGCCGCCGGAGAAGCCGGTCGCGGAACTCGTGCTTCGGCCTGGGGACGTGCTGTATCTACCCCGTGGCTGGTGGCACTCGGTGGCGGCCTCCGAGGGCGAACACTCGCTCCACCTCACCTTCGGCGTCCAGAGCACCACCGGTGCCCAGCTCCTGTCCTGGCTCGCTGACGACCTGCGCCGACACGACGTCCTGCGCGAAGACCTGCCCGTACACGCGACCGCCGCCGCGCAAGCGATCTATCTGAAGCGGCTGCGCAACGCGGTTACCACCGCTCTGGAAGACCCAGACCTCATCCTCCGGTATACGGCGATGCGCGACGGAACCGACCTCACCCGCCTGCGGCCGAGTCTCCCCCACCTCACCAGCGTCCCCGCAGTCCCGAACGTCCGTGTCAGGCTCACGACCGCCCGGGCACTCTTGGGGTCCAACGGGGACGGGGTGATCTTCCGGGCGTGCGACAACGAGTGGGAGATGGCGAAGGAGGCCGTGCCGCTGCTCCAACGGCTGATGTCGGCCGCGCCGGCCGCCGTCTCTCTCGGCGAGCTGGCCGAGGCAGCCGGAATCTCGGTCGCAGATGTGGCGGCTGTCGTCTCCGAACTCATGGTCGGCCAAGCGATCACGATGGAGAGGAAAAGCGAGCGATGACGAAGGCAGCCCTGGGCCTGGGCACCTACCGCATTCGGCCATCCGCGTTGAGCGACGCCGTGGCCCGCGTAGCCGCGGATCCAGCGACAGCGTGGATCGACACCGCGCCCAACTACCTTGATGGGCAGGCCCAGTCGCTGCTGGCGCCGACCCTCGCTCGGCACCCGATCCCGGTGTCAACGAAGATCGGATTCCTCACCACGCAGACCGCGGAGGACGCCGTTGACGACGGAGTCATCGCGACCGGTGACGCGGAGCGCGGGCACTGCCTGAGCCTCCCGTACGTCCACTGGCAGTGCGCCCGCAACCGAACCGAACTCGGCCGTGACCACCTCGACCTCGTCTTCGTGCACAACCCCGAACGCACCGACGGCGACCCACACGAAGCGCTGCGCGACGCCTTCACCGCCCTCGAAACAGAAGCGACAGCCGGCGCCCTGACCGCGTATGGCGTCGCCACCTGGGACGGCTTCGAAACTGGTGTCCTGAGCACCCCCGTCCTGCACCAACTGGCGGTTGAAGCCGCTGGCACGGAGCAGCACCACCTGCGAGCCGTCCAACTGCCCGTATCCCTCGTCACCGTCACCGCCTTCGTCCAAGCCCTGGACGGCGATGGCCCGATCGCACAGGCCGCCGAGCTCGGATGGCAGGTATACGCCTCGGCACCTCTGTTCGGCGGCGAGCTGGCCGACCTGGCAACGCGCGAACTCACCGCATTGCTGAACCCAGACCTCACCACCGCCCAGGCATGCCTCCTCGCGGCAGCCTCATGCCCGGGGGTGACACGAATTCTGCTCTCCGCCTCAACCCAGGCACACTGGGCCGAGGCACAAGAAGCCCTGCGGAGCCCCTCCATCCCGGCCCCCACGCTGCGAAAGGTGCTGGATGTACTCGCCACCGCCTGACCTCGCGGACCAGCAGCGCATGCGCCGAGCCTTCGCGCGGTCAGCGGAGACGCTGGGCGCCACGATTACTGGCCCCGAAGTCTGGGGCTGGTACGGCCGAACCCTCAGCAGCCACGTCGCGCACCCGAACCGAGGCGCCTGCTGGCTGAGACTGCTCTCTGCACCACAGGACAAAGCAGCGGGAAAGATCTGGGAGGGCAATCGCCAAGCCGCCGCGCTATTCGACGGGCGCATCCACAAGCCCCTGCTCTACGACACCAAGAAGTCAGGCAACGACGGCTACACGTACCGCGCCGAGCTGCACCAGTACATCGCCGAGCCCATCACCTCCTCCAGCCCCGTCCTGCGCACTGACCTGGATCCTCCGACCGAGTGGTGGGATTCCCTACGCACCGACCTGGAGCACGTGAACAGCGTCTCCACTGACCGCGTGGCCGTACGGCAGGAGTGGGTGGACCGCACCGTCCCGCGTTTCCTTGACATGCCCGGCCCCCGGATCACCGGCTGGATGACGGCCCACGGAGACCTGCACACCGCCAACCTCACGAGCACCACCCCCTACCTACTCGACTGGGAGGGCTTCGGCATGGCTCCGGTCGGTTACGACGCCGCCATGCTGCTGGCCTACTCATTGCTCGTCCCGGCCTTCACCAACCGCGTCCGCAACACTTTCCCTGTACTGAAGACAGAGCTCGGACGCATCGCTCAAATCATCGTCATCACCGAGCTACTACAGTCGGCCTCACGCGGGGACCATCCGGAACTCGTACCAATGCTGCGCGACTTGGCTGCAGAACTGGCTTGAACAGCGGAGTCGTTTGTCAACGCGTAGAAGGAGGCTCAAGGTCATCCCCTCCTCTAGGTACTGTCCCGCGGGAACGTGTGATCCCTGCCACAGCGCAAGATAATTGCCCCACTGGTCCTATCAATCTTGTGCAGCAGGAACAGCTCCCGCGCGTCGCATTCCGTGCACACCTCAGCCCGTGCAATGGGCCACAACGTCAATGGTTGAGCGGATGAGGGGCTCTGTACATAGATACGGTTCGGCTCGACGGTGCCTGGATACGGTCGCTCGAAGGGCTCCCAATCAGGGTGGCTGCCCCTCAGGCGGCGTCCGATCAGGGTGAACCCGCCATTGCCTGTGTACGCGCATGTGTCAACGAGGTCCCAATGGAGGCCGGATAGCCATCCCACTGATTCCAGGGTTGATACGACCACCGGCTCCAGAAGACTGACCTCCCGCTCCAGCTCGTGCTCCGGCTGCACCCTGCTCGCGTGACTAGAATCGTTTCTCATCCCACGAATTTGATCCAGCAGGGTGAATACACCGTCGGAGTCAAGCGCCCCTTCCAGCTCCGGAAGTTCGGGGACGGGTCCGTCCTTGACCAGATCTGAAATCTGACTCTGCCACGTCCAGAAGGTTGCTCCGCCGCCCTTCTTGAAGGGACCGCGCAGAGTGTCGTCGAAGCTCTGTCGACGGTGGATCCGGACCGCGAGGGCGAGCCCACCGACACAGCGCGCCACGCTCTCGGCGAGTTTGAGCAGCGCGTCCTTGCGTTGGGCAAGTGTCGTGGCTATGCGGTACTGCCGAGCCAGCGCCGCCACGTGGTACGGGTAGCTCCACTCGGCTCGCCATACCGGGTCACCCAGCGGCTGAACGAGTTCCCCGATGATCCGAGCCTCATACGCCGAAGCCTTGGCGGTGCGGCGCATCTCGTCGAGGCCGGCCTGCGGGTCGCGGAACACGTTCGGCAGGATCCTGGAGGTGGTGCGGGCTAGGGCTTCCTTGCCACCGTCGAGGTCGTCCAGGAGTGAGTTGAACTCGGAGTCCCTGATGAGCTCGACCGGCGCTGGCGAGTTCATGGAGATGCGGGGATACGCGCCACCCTCCTCGCCTGCGCGGGTCCGCAGCCACTCGCACAGAGCCCTCTCTGTCAGCCTTGGGTGAGACGTCCCGCTTCGTCGGGTTAGCCTGAGAGGGCACGACAGGAGAACCACCCCCTCATGACCAGCACCAAG
>NZ_JBEYUZ010000031.1:37228-48375 GCF_040643755.1 Streptomyces sp. NPDC047079 | reverse complement strand
TCGTCGAGCGGGGACCGCGGGCCGGCCGCGCCGCGCGTCGCGACGATCTCGCCCCAGCCGGACCGGCGAGGCACCAGGCACTCGCCGACCTCGGCGTACAGGGCGGGCAGTTCGTCCAGCCGCTTGGCGAGCGCGACCGTGTGCCGCTCGCACAGGTACCGGCCGCCGGTCTCCTCGCCGCACAGTTCGCAGGCGGTCACGCCCCCGCCCTCTCCCGTGCGGCCCTCAGCTTGGCCTCGGCGGTGCGCAGGGCCTTGCGGTCGCGGCGGTCGTCGAGGATCGCGAAGACCATCTGCAGGAGCAGCATCACGTCCATGCCCGCGGCGAAGCCGAGGAGCAGCAGCTGCAGTTCGTGGTCGGTCATGTCGCACTCCCGGGCCTAGAACGGGGGTTCGTCGGAGTAGTCGGCGCCCTGCGCCGCGGGCTGCTGCTGGGAGGGCGGGTTGCCCCAGCCGCCGCCCTGCTGCTGGCCGTTGGCCGGGCGGGCGTTCGCCCACGGGTCAGGTGACCCATTTCCCTGGGCGGATGGGTCACCTGACGACCGGCCGCCGCCCGCCGGGTTCTTCGTGACCTTGGCCGTGGCCCGGGCAAGGCTCGCCCCGACCTCGTCGACGTCGAGCTCGTACACCGTGCGCTTCACCTGCTCCCGGTCCTCGTAGGACCGCTGCTTCAGGCGGCCCTGCACGATGACGCGCACGCCGCGCTGGAGGGACTCGGCGACGTTCTCGGCGGCTTGCCGCCACACCGAGCATGTCAGGAACAGGGACTCGCCGTCTTCCCAAGCGTTCGTCGTCTTGTTGAAGACGCGCGGGGTGGAGGCGACGCGGAACTTCGCGACGGCGACACCGGCCGGGGTGAAGCGGAGTTCGGGGTCATCGACCAGATTGCCGACGACGGTGATCACGGTCTCGCCTGCCATGGCGGACTCCTTCTGTGGTGTGCTGGGCGGGAGGCCGGCCCGGTTCCCGCGGGCCGGCCGTTTGCGTGCGGGTCAGTCGGCGTAGATCGCGCCGGTGAGGATGTCCTCCGCCATGGACGCGATGACGTCCCGGCGGGTGAGAGCGCCCTCCGCGGTGGGCGCGGGGTAGTCGGCGGGGAGGTCGCGTTCGACGGCGTCGACGACATCGGTGACCTTGAAGGTGATGCCGGTGTGGGCCGAGAGGCCGGCGACCTGTTCCACTGCCTTCTCGGTGCGGGTGATCAGGTCTGCGGCGAGAGTCTGCAGGTCCATGGTCAGTTCTCCTCTGTGGTGTCGTTTGCGGGGGTCGGCGTGACCCCCGCAGTTCCGTCCGTCGTGCGGGCGGAAGCCTGGTTGCGGAGCTTCTGCGCGTGGCGGGCGGCGAGGCCGCGCTGCCGGGCGGCGGCGAGCGCGGCGCGCCGGCGCTTGGCGTTCTCGGCACGGATCCGGGCGGCCTCGATCTTGGCCGCCACGATGTCGTCGACGTTCATGAGGCGCTCCCTCAGCTCGCTTCGGCCCAGTAGTCGTCGGGCTCTTCGAGCGGCACGTCCCACAGCCCCGCGTCTTCGGGCGCTGGTGGCGGCGCTGCCTGGTGCGTTGCTTGGCCCGAAGTGTGGGTCGCGCGCGTACCGGAGCGCTCTGACGAGCGCTTTCCAAGATCATCAACCCCTCTTTTTTGGGGGGTTGGGGTTTGGTAACCAACACTTCGTGCCAAGGGAGAGTCCTCAGAATCGCTCTCTTGTTCGGTTGCTGTTTGGGCGTCGAACACCGCGACCACGAGCGCCTTCTCCGCGCCCAACTGCCACGGGTTGGTCGACGGGAAGCCGGTCTCCTCGGTCTCCTCGTCCTGCTGGCTGCGCAGGCACGTGGTGAGGTCGAGGACCTCCATGTCCTCCAGCGCGCGCCGGGCCACGTGCCGGTTCAGGCCGGTACGGCGGCGCACCTCGGACACCGTCAGCGGCTCGCCCTGCGCCAGGTGCCGCAGGATCATCAACCGGGCTTGCGGCACGGTGTCGAGCGCGCACTTCCCGGCGAGCGCCAGGGCCTGGCCTCGGGGGACGCCGAGGGCGAGGAGGGACTTGGCGAGGGACACGATCTGCCCGGTGACGCGGGCGGGTTCCTCGATGACGGGGATGCCGTCGATCTCGCGCTTGCCGTATGCGTGGCGCGGGACGGCGGCGCGGCCGAGGCACGTGAGCATGGCCGCGTCTTCGAGCTGGTCGTACATCTCGTCGTCCAGCTCGACCTCGGCGACGACCCGGCGGGCGGCGCGCACGAGAGCGGATGCCCGGCGCCGGGCTTCGGCCTGCAGCTCGGCGAGGCCGT
This sequence comes from Streptomyces sp. NPDC047079, assembly GCF_040643755.1. NCBI lineage: Bacteria > Bacillati > Actinomycetota > Actinomycetes > Kitasatosporales > Streptomycetaceae > Streptomyces > Streptomyces sp. NPDC047079. The sequence continues at coordinate 46,091 of NZ_JBEYUZ010000031.1, read as the reverse complement.
CGAGCTTCCGGCGCTTGCGGACGGTGGCTTTCTTGTGAGTGTTGTCCGTCTCGGGCAGGCGGCAGTACAGCCAGCGAGGGCCGAGTGCGTCGGTGTGCGACGAGAAGTTGTCGATGGCCGGGGTGACGGCGGCGAGCAGCGTGAGTCGGCCGGTCCATGTGAGCGGGCGGGGGGAGTTGCCGACCTCCCGGACTACGTGACCGTCGTAGGCGCGGCGCAGCAGCGCGAACAGGGTGTCGCGGCCGCCGCGGTCGGACGTGGCGAGGACCGTCGAGAAGTCGCTGATGCTGACGAACGCGCGGCTCGGGATGCGGGTGAGGATGCCGGCGGGCTTCGGGTTCTTGCCGGGCATCCACGACAGCAGTGCGGGCCCGGTGATGTCGTCGACGTGCTCGTCGGCGATCTCGTCGAGCGCCTTGACTGCCTCGCTCTTCCCGCCGGAGGGCGGGCCGACGAGCATTCCCCACAGCGGTTCACCGTCGAGGTCGGAGGACACGGCGACGGCCAGGGCGAAGATGACGTGCCCGTGGTCCGACAGGTGCACGTACTTCTGCAGCTGCTCGAGGAACTCGGCGAGCAGTGCGGCAGGGGAGCCAGCGGGCGGTGCCTCCGGCTCATCCTCGGCGGCCTCTTCCGGCTCGGGCTGCTCCGCCTGGTCGTCCTCGTCGCGGGCGGTGGCCTGGCGGACGTCGTCGAGGACGGCAGCAGGCAGGGCAAGCGCGGCAGCGGTTGCGCCGTCGCGGCCGTGCGCCGCGCGGATGATGTCCCGCGAAGCCTCGGACTCGTCGCCGCCGTGGTGGAGCGCGGCGAACAGCTGGCCGGGAGAGAGGACATGACCGATCGCGGACGCGGTGATGCCGGGGAAGTTGTCGCTGCGGATGGTGACCGCGGAACCGTCCTTGTGTACGGCGATGCCGTCACGGGAGCAGGTCTCGTCCCAGCCGGGGCGGTTCCAGCGCTGGCATCCGTTGCCGCAGTAGGAGCAGGTGCCCGGGTACTGCTCGGCGTAAGTGGCGCCGACGTGCATGAGGATCTCACCGCAGCATGCGTGGTCGCCGAGGACCTCCATGGGGCCACGCCCGTTGTGCGCACCGGGCTGCTTGAAGGTGCTCGCTCGCTTGCTGCCGCCGGCCGAGGCTTTGGGTGGGGTCCTCTTCTTCGGCTTCGGCTTGAGGTCCGCGGCCAGCTTCCGCATGTCGTCGAGGCTGTAGCGGATGCCGGTGTCCTCGACGACCTGACACAGGGTGGGCATGCGGCCGGGCTTGCGGTTGACGGTGCCGGGCAGGCGCAGCACCCGCGCCAGGTCCTTGACACCGGTCCCGTACCCGAAGCCCATCGTCTTCGCGCCGGAGAGGAGGATGTTCTGCCAGTCCCCGGGGAGCTCGGAGGCTTCGTCGAAGTCGATGTCCTCGCCGATGACGAGGGGCCGGTCGAACTCGTGCCAGACGTAGAGCCCTGCGCCGGAGTGTTCGACGCGGGTCGGCTCGGGGAGCTTCGCGAACCTCGGGATGTCGCGTGCCTCGTCGGCGTTGGCGGGCAGGCCGGTCGCCTTGTGGAGGTCGTTGCCGAAGTCGATGTCGGACCACATGCCGAACAGGGCGTGGGAGTCGCGGGCGCTGCCGCGGGTCCCGGCGGGGAAGCGGCTCGTGACGGTGGTGACGCGGACGTAGATGCCCTCGGCTCCGGCGCGGTCCTGGTCGAGGGCCCAGGTGACGGCGCGGTCCAGGTCGTCGGTCTGGATACCGGTCCAGTTGCCCTTGGCGCAGATCGACACGAGGCCCGGCGCCTCGAAGCGGGGGGCGAGCCAGGCCCGGATGATGTCCGGGTCTGCGGCCAGTGGCTCGGGGGTGGTGTTCACGAACGTTGTCTCTCGTTTCCCGTGGTGCCGATGGTGTTCGTGAGGGCGCGGCGCTACCTGGGGCAGCGCCGCGCTACGTCACCGGGTGGGCTGGAGCTTGGCCTTGTCGCGGGCCGCGTTGAGCTGCTGCATGCAGACGGTGTCGCCGCCGCGGTCGGGGTGAAGGACGGGGACGAGCGCCTTGTACGCCTTGTCGCCGAGTTCCTTGCCGAGCGCGCGGTACATGGAGTCCGCCCAGCTGTCCGTGTTGCGTTCGGCGCGCGGCGGCGGGCTGCTGTAGCGCCGTTCCGAACCGGCCTGATGTGTGGTCTGGACGGTGAAGCCGGCCATGCGCAGGCTCGACTCGAGGGAGTCGACGGCGTGCAGCTCGACGACCCAGCACTTGTCGTCCTTGTCCCACCGGCGCCAGGTGCGCGGCAGGTCCTTGATCAGGTCCTTCGCCTCGAAGGGGCTGTGGACCTTGGCGTCGAACCTGCCGACCTGGATGTGGACGGTGCCTTTCACCTGCGCTCTCCCTGCTGCGAGGCGCTCGCGGTGCAGCGGGCGCGGTGGACGGTTCGGATGTTGTCGACGAACGACTTCACCTCGTCCGCCCCGTACACAGGACCCTCGAGGCGGTGGGTGCAGCCCGGGCGGACGCACTCGTAGCGGGCGCGGACGTTGTCCATGTCGACGAACAGGGCGCCGAGGACGACGGCCGCGCTCACGCCGTCCTCCGTGCTGCGGGCTGATGGAAGGCCGCACGGATGCGGGCACGCTGGTCGTCGGTGAGGGGCGGCGCCTCGTCGACGATGCGACGGACGCGCTCCCAGTAGCCGGCGGGGCGGGCCGGAGGGCGCGGTGAAGACATGGAGTTCTCCAACTCCTTAGGCCCCGCGCCTGATGCCAAGGACAGCACGGATTCAGCGGAGTGTTCCCTCTGCTCCCTTCCGGCGCTCACGAGCGGGCTCCGATCACCTCGGCGACCGCGGGATCCTTCGGGCGCTCTTCGGCAAGCAAGGCGAACAGCGCGTCGATGGCGCGCCTGGGGTCGCCACTTACTGAGATGAGCGCGTTCAAGTGGTCGATGAACTTCTCCACGGCGGGGGAGGATTGGCCGATGGCCCGCATCTTGAGGCGGAATTCCTCCATCTCTGCGATGGCCTGCTGGGCGACCGTGGCGCTCATGACTGGACCTCGTCGAGGTTCGGGCCGGCGAAGACGGTGACCCGGAAGACGTCGGGGAAGAGGTGCGTGGGCAGGCCAAGGTGCGTGGTGATCAGGTAGCGGATGGCCGCGTCGCGGATGTCGTCGTGGAGGCTGGCCGGGGTGTAGATGGTGATGCGGCCGGAGGCGGTGACGGTGATGTAGCCGAAGAACCCCGGCTCGTTGATCTCGGTGCTGTCGAGGCGGCCGTTCACTCGGGTGAGCAGCTCGTCCATGGGGAGGTCGCAGACCTGCTCGGGGGTGAGGCCGGCGTGCTGCTCGTCGGGGGTCGCGGCGAGCGCCGCCATGACGCGGTCGACGTGCCGCTCAATACGCTCCGCTCTGGCGGAGTCACTATCGCGCTGGTCGGCCGGGGTCGACGGCGCCATTGCCGTCTCGGATACTGTGCTCATGAGCGTGTTCCGTTTCTCTACTTGCGCGTAGGTGCGGATTGCTCGACAGGAGAGGCCGGCTGGTACCCGGCCTCTTCGTCGTTTCCGGCGGACGATCCCGTCTGGTACACGGGACCGGCGCCGGTCTCCTGGGGCAGCAGCCCGAGGAAGCGGTGGAGGTCGACGGTCCGCGCGACGCGTCGGCGTCCGAGGCGGATGACCTCGATGGGCAGCCGGCCTTCGGCGGCCAACTGGTAGGTGGTGGACTCGGCGAGCCCCAGGGCCTTGCCGACGGTCGGCCACAGGGGGACGACGGCAGGCTGGTTGAGGACTTCGGCGATCGAGAGAGCCGCGGTACTCACGCGGATTCCTTGGTCGGTTGATCAGCCAGTGCCTTCTCGAACCGGTCGATCTCGTTCAGTGAGTACAGAACTCGGCGACCAACCTTGATGCCCTTAGGCCCGTACCCGATGTGCCGCCAGTAGCGGATGGTGCTGGGAGCCGTGCGGTACCTGGCGGCCACATCCTTCGTGGTCAGGTACCTGTTCGCCTCAGAAGTGAGCAGCTCTGACACCGCCCAACCCCCTCACGGTGTAGTGGTTGAACACCATGAGTATGTACCCGGTGGCGGTGTATCGCAACAACAACATCAGGATGTAGCGTGTTCTGCATGAAGGGTGTTGATTGCGTTGGACGCTGACGAGCTTGAAGAGGCAGGGCGCGTAGCCGAGGACGTGTTCGTGCTGCAGATGCGCCGCCGACGAGCCGCTCTCGGCTTGAGTCAGGCCGAGCTCGCGGATCGCGTCTCTAAGCTGGGCGGAAGTCTCTACCAACAGACGATCGCAAAGATCGAGTCAGGCAGCAGGGCGGTGAGGCTGCAGGAAGCAGACCTTATCGCCCAAGCTTTGGGCGCCACCGTTTCGGAAATGCTCACATCGTCCATCGGGGATCCAACGTCAAGCCCCGAAAAAATGGACATCGAGGAGCTGATCGCGCGGGTCAAGGCCGCCCAGAGGCGTCGCGAAGAGATGCGGAGGCGGCTGGATACTGCGCGCCAGGCTGAAGCTGCGGCCAGGGCAGAGGCGGCAGCAGCCCAGGAGCTGGCCACATATGCGGAGCTGGAGACCCGTCGGGCCATTACGCATGCAGAAGAGGTTGAGGAAGAAGTGCGCTACCTGACCCGAATTTCCCTGAGTCGACAATCGGAGCTCAACGCCAAGTTCGGCCCGCGTTGGCGCGAGAAGATCAGCTACCGCCCTCCGATCACGCTTGATCAGATCAAGCAAGGGCAGCAAGAATATCTAGATAATCTCCGAGAATTGGCGGAGTCGGCGAACATGAACTCCAAGGATCACCGTGCCCTCCTCGCGGAGATCGAAGCCCTGTCGGCAAGGCTCGAAGCTCAGCCCGAAGACCCTGAAAACAAGGAGTAGCTTGTGAAGGGCTCTACGTACCGGCGCTGCTACTGCCGCGACGAGAACGGCAGGGCACTGGGTAAGTCCTGCCCGCAGCTGTCGAGTCGACGGCATGGCGTCTGGGCGGTACGGCAGGAGCTTCCTCCACGGCAGGACGGCGGCCGACGCTCGTTCTCCCGCTCCGGCTACAGCAGCGCCAAGGACTCTCAGGACGCCCTGGACCAGGTACGCGCCCTACTCGCCATCCCCGACGGCGACGATACCGAGAACCAGATCCGCATAGGCGACCTACTCGAGGACGTCAGTAAGAACGCGAAGGCTCCCCTGCCTGATCTCGCCGAGACGCGGCGCCGCCTGCTGCGCGGGCAGAAGCTGACGGCAACGATGACCGTCGGCGACCTGCTCGACGAGTGGCTCGAGGTGAAGCGGAAGTCCCGCAAGAAGACCACCCTGAACGGCTACGAGTCCCACGTTCGGGTGCACCTGCGCCCCGCGCTCGCCCACTACCGGCTCGACCGGCTCGGCGTCGGCCACGTGCAGCAGATGTTCGACGCGATCGACGATGCCAACGAGGCGGTCGCCGCGGAGAACCAGGCCCGCCGCGAACAGGAAGAGCGCTGCCGCTGGGCCAAGGGCGGACGGCCGCCGGCCAAGGAGCGGGAGCGCCTGGCCAAGGAGCGCGAGCGCCTGGCGGAGATGCCGCCCTACCGGAGACTGACGGGCCCAGCAAGCAAGCAGGCGATCCGCCGCACGCTGCGCACGGCCCTGAACTTCGCCATCGCCCGCGAGTACATCACCTTCAACCCGGCCAGCCACGTGGAGCTGGCCGCGGCGAAGCGCCCGCCTGGGTTGCTGTGGACGGACGAGCGGGTCGCACGGTGGCAAGCCACCGGAGAGCGCCCTTCGAGCGTCATGGTCTGGACGCCGGAGCAGCTGGGCCAGTTCCTGGACGCGGCAGAGGGCGACCGCTTGTACGCCCTCTTCCACGTGATCGCCCATCACGGCCTGCGTCGGGGCGAGGCGGTGGGCCTGGACTGGGAGCACGTCTCGTTCGCGGGCAGGCAGCTGCTGGTGGCGAAGGAGATCACCGTGGACGGCTGGACGCCGATCGAGACGACGCCGAAGACCGACGGGTCCGCTGACGTCGTGAGCATCGACAGGGAGACGGTGGCCGTTCTGCAGGCCCACCGTGAGCGTCAGCTGGTGGAACGAGCCGAGCGCCTGGACGCGGGCCTGCCCTGGACTGACACGGGCAAGGTGTTCGCCGCGGAGGACGGATCGTGGCTACACCCGGAGACGGTGTCGGAGACGTTCCGGGCGATCGTCGCCGAGGAGGGGCTGCCCCCTATCAACCTTCGTGATCTACGTCACGGTGCGGCGGCACTGATCAAGGCGGCCGGCGGCGACCTGCATGACGCGAAGGTGAAGCTGCGTCACTCGACGATCACGTTGACCAGCGACACGTACATGACGCTTTTCCGGGAGTACGAGGACGAACTGACGGAGAAAGCGGCGGCGGTCGTACCGCGTGCCCGGAAAGCGTCCGACGGCACGGCCGCTCACGCATCGCTCACGCAGGAGCCCGAGGACGACGACGCCCCCTAACCGCTCTCAGTCGATTAGGGGGCGTTCGCCCAGCGTATCCGCCAGTTGGGATAACCAACTGAGGTAGGCCCTGTGGGACTCGAACCCACAACCAATGGATTAAAAGTCCACTGCTCTGCCAATTGAGCTAAGGGCCCGGGCATGGTTGCCTCCCCGAGCATAGCCGGACGAGGCCGTGTCGTAGATCAGGTATCGGGGAGCCGGGCCGGAAGTGCGCCGTGCGGGTGCCTGAAGGGTTACGGATCGACCGGTTCGGGGGCTCCCGTGCGGGCGGCCTCGCGGGCGAGGGTGCGCTCGTGGCCGGGGTTGAGGAACCAGTGACGGGCCGAGGCCAGCCACCAGGTCGCGGCGAAGCCGAGGACGACGAGGACGGCGACCGGGGCATAGTTGAAGCTCTCCCAGGTGACCGGGGAGACCTGCGGGAGCATGAAGAGGACCGTGATCGCCCCGACCCAGGCCACCGACACCACCCCGATGGCCTGTGACCAGCGGCCCAGGTGCCAGGGCCCGCGCTCGAAGGAGTCACCTCTGCGCACCCGCAGCAGGGTCGGGATGACGTAGGCGATGTAGAGGCCGATCACCGCGATCGACGTGACCGCGGCGTACGCCGCTACGTTGATCAGATACGGCAGCCCCAGGACCAGCGCGCCGATCGCGGCCAGCCATACCGCCGCCACGGGCGTGCGCGTGCGCGGGCTGACCGTGTGCCACACGTGGGAGAAGGGCAGCGCGCCGTCACGGGAAAAGGCGTAGATCATGCGGCTGTTGGCAGTCACCGACGCCATCCCGCAGAACAGCTGCGCGCCGATCACCACGAGCAGCAGCAGCTTGCCGGTGGTCGCGCCGAGGGCGTCCAGAAGGATCTGGGCGGGCGGCGCGCCGGTCGGGGACGTCAGCTCCTTGTCGTAGGACTGGATGGCGAACGTGAAGCCCAGGAGGAGGACGAAACCAGCTATCCAGGACGTCCAGATGGAGCGGACGATGCCCTTCGGACCGGCCGTGGACGCGTTGTGCGTCTCCTCCGTCATATGGGCGGAGGCGTCGTAACCGGTGAAGGTGTACTGGGCCATCAGAAGGCCCAGCAGGACGACGTAGACGCCGCTGCCCCAGCCCGTGTTGTTCACGAACCTCGTGAACACGAAGGACGCCGACTGATGGTGGTCCGGTACGAACGCCAGCGCGCCGACGATCACCGCGACCCCCAGCACGTGCCACCACACGCTGACGCTGTTGAGCAGGGCGACGATGCGGACGCCGAAGGTGTTCAGCAGGCCGTGCAGGACCAGGATCGCCGCGAAGAGCAGGACCGTGCGGCCGGGCGTGACCTCGAAGTCGAACTGGAGATTGAGGTACGCGCCCAGGAAGGACGCGGCGCCGAAGTCGATGCCCGCGGTCACCGCCACCTGGCCCAGTACGTTGAACCAGCCCGTGAACCAGGCCCAGGCCGCGGCCGAGCGCGGAGGCGCCAGCCGGTGGGCCCAGAAGTACAGGCCCGCGGACGTCGGGTACGCCGAGCAGATTTCGGCCATCGACAACCCGACGAGCAGCGTCATCAGCCCCACGGCCAGCCAGCCCCAGGTGATCACGGCGGGACCGCCGGTTTTCATCCCGAAGAGGTAGAGCGTCAGACAGCCGGAGAGGACGGAGATGATCGTGAAGGAGACCGCGTAGTTCGAAAACGCCGACATCCGGCGGGCGAGAACCTGGGTGTAGCCGAGCTGGGCCAGCCGCTCTTCGTCGGACGGCCCGTTCGGTCGTGCGTCGCTTGTCATGCCCCCAGCGTTTCCCTCGTCAGGGGCGTGACATGCCTCACACGGTAGGTGCTGCGGCCAAGAGTCGCCGTACGGACGTCCGGCCCGGCGGGGAACAGCTCAGAAGATCCCCCGGTGGCCCTGGCGACCACTCGCGATCTTCGTACGGGATCCGAGGCACCCCTTGCCGTCCCCGCCGGTGCGGTAGAAGCGCCTGTTCGCTCCGCTTACCCGTGGCTGTATTCCCGGAATGCTTTCCCGGAGTGCTTTCCCGGAGTGCGCCCGGACGACCGGTGCCGGACGCGGAAAGCGCCGCGCCCCCGCCCGGGATGGGGGCGGGGGCGCGGCGCAGAGGGTTGCCGGCGTCAGCCGTTGCGCTTCCAGCGCGGCTTGTCCTCACGGCGGCCGAAGGAGCCCGTGCCGCGGTGGTCGTCGCGACGGCCGTACGGGCGGTCGTGCGCGCCGGAGCGGAAGCCGGGGCGGTCGCCCTGGCGGTCCCGGTTGAACGGACGGTCGCTGCCACGGTGCCCACCGCGCTCGTCGCGCCGGTCGAGCGGACGGCGGTCGCCGTCGCGGCGGAAGCCGCCGCGGTCGTCACGACGCTCGAACGAACGACCGCCTCGGTCGTTGTCCCGGCGGTCACGGTCGAAGGGACGT
>NZ_JBEYUZ010000031.1:0-37136 GCF_040643755.1 Streptomyces sp. NPDC047079 | reverse complement strand
AGGGACGACGGTCACGGTCGCCGTCGCGGCGGAAACCACCACGGTCGTCACGACGCTCGAACGAACGACCGCCCCGGTCACCGTCACGACGGTCGAAGCCACGCTCACGGTCACGGTCACGGTTGAAGCCGCCCCGGTCGTTGTCCCGGCGGTCACGGTCGAAGGGACGACGGTCACGGTCGCCGTCGCGGCGGAAACCACCACGGTCGTCACGACGCTCGAACGAACGACCGCCCCGGTCACCGTCACGACGGTCGAAACCGCGCTCACGGTCACGGTCGAAACCACGGTCGCGGTCACGGTCGCGGTCGAAACCACGCTCCCGGTCGCCGTCCCGGCGGAAGCCGCCTCGCTCGTCCCGGCGCTCACGACGCTCGTACGACGACGAACCGGCCGAACGCTCCTCGCGCCCGCCCTGCTCGGCGCGCTCGACGCTCTGGGCGCTCGGCTGCTCCGGCACCGAAATACCGGCAGCCGACGCCTCGGCGGTCTCCTGGGACACGCCGGACGTCACCGCCGCTGCGACCACTGCCGCCTCCGGGTCCTCGCCGCGCTCCCGGGCGGCCCGGGCGACCAGTCGGTCGGCCTCCTCGCGCAGCTCGGCCGCGCGCCGCGTGGCCCGCTCCAACTCCTTGGTGAGCTGCGCGACTTCGCGCTCGGCCTGCTGTGCGGCGTTCCCGGCCGACTCGGCCTGGACCTCGGTCATGGAGCGGGCGCCGGTGATCTCGGCGACCTCGGGGTCGAACGCGGCGCCGCCCTGGATGATGTGGCGCGAGGCGTCCACGCCCGCGTCCTCCATCAGCCGGAAGATCTGGCGCCGCTGGTGCGGCAGGGCCAGGGAGACCACCGTGCCCGTACGCCCCGCACGAGCCGTACGTCCGGCGCGGTGCAGGTAGTCCTTGTGGTCCCCGGCGGGGTCCACGTTGAGCACGAGGTCGATTCCGTCGACGTGGATGCCACGGGCCGCGACGTCCGTCGCGACGAGCACGTTGACGTACCCGTCCTTGAAGTCGGCCAGCGTCCGGGTGCGCGCGCCCTGGGTCATGCCGCCGTGCAGCGCGTCCGCCTTCGCCCCGGCGTCGCGCAGCTGTTCGGCCACGCGGTCGGCCCCGAGCTGGGTGCGGACGAAGATGATGGTCCGGCCCTTGCGGGAGGCGATGGCGGCGGTGACCGGGGCCTTGTCCTTGGGCTTCACGATGAGGATGTGGTGCGACATGGTCGTCACGGCACCCTGGGCGGCGTCGACTTCGTGGCTCACCGGCTCGGTGAGGTACCGCTCGACGAGCGTCTGGATCTCGTTCTCCATGGTGGCGGAGAAGAGCATGCGCTGGCCGTCGGCCGGTACCTGGTCGAGCAGTTCGGTGACCTCGGGCAGGAAGCCCAGGTCGGACATCTGGTCGGCCTCGTCGAGTACGGCGATCCGCACGTCCTCGAGGGAGCAGGCGCCTCGGTTGATGATGTCGCGCAGGCGGCCCGGGGTGGCGACCAGGACGTCCACGCCGCGCTCGAGGGCGTAGATCTGGTTGCCCATGGAGGTGCCGCCGCAGACGACCTTCATCTTCAGGCCGAGGACGTCGCCGTAGGGCTGGAGCGCGTCGGCCACCTGCATGGCCAGCTCACGCGTCGGGGTGAGGATGACCGCCCGCGGCTTCTTCTTCTCGGTGTGACCGCCGGCCAGGGTGGCGAGGGTCGGCAGACCGAAGGACAGCGTCTTACCCGAGCCCGTGCGGCCGCGGCCGAGGATGTCCTTGCCCGCCAGCGCGTCCGGGATGGTCGCGGCCTGGATCGGGAAGGGGACGGTGACGCCGTTCTGCGCGAGCTTGCGGACGACACCCTCGGGCAGACCGAGATCCGCGAAGGTGATCTCGGGAGCGGTGTCCTTGTCCTTGGCGTTCTCGGTGTTCTCGGTGTCCTCGGACAGGACGACGTGCTCAGTACTGGCAATAGACATGCGAAATGCGAACCTTCCGGAGTTTACGGCACGCGCCCAAACATCCGTGAAGTCGCAATTGACCGCCTCAATGCGGTCCGGCCACGGCAAGGGAGAGTACGCGCCACACGCGGCGCGTCTTGTTGGCGCCGGGCAAATGGGATCAAACGATCTACCACCATACGCACCCACCCCCACCAAGTGCAAACCGCATCCCTCACGCGCAGGGTGACCCTCGCCACACGAGCCGTCAGGTCGGGTCCGGGCGCCACGGGCCCTCCTACGCCACCGGCTGCCCGGCCTGGGGCGCCGGCTCCCGCACCATCAGCTGCGCGGACTGCTCGTGCGCCGAGGAGGAGGGCTCCGCGGTCGTCGGAGTCGGTGACGGCGGATCGGGCTCACTGGTCGGCGACGGCTCCTCGGTGGCGGTGGGGAGGGGATCTCCCTTCGTCGGGTCGGGCGGTACCGCGCCGCCACCACCCCCGCCGCCGCTGCCCGCCGACTGCCCGCCGCTCGGCTTGGGGTCCTTGGCCCCGGCACCGTGTCCCGACGCCGACGCGGAGGGCGAACCCGAGGCGTCCTTGCCGGACTTCCCCGACTTCGACGCACCATCCTTGGCCGCCGCGCCGCCCAGGTCCCCGCCTCGGCCACCGCCCCACCCCGATCCCCCGTCCGGGGCGGCCCCGCCGTGGCGCCCCGCCGAGTGCGACGGCGGAGGGCTGCCCGCGTCGTCGCCCACGCTCATACAGCCGGCGGCCGCGGCGACGGCGATCGCCGTGACGGCCAGACGGACGGATACGTAACAGGCACGCACGGGCAGCCACCTCCGGGGCGGTGAGAAAAGTCCCCCTGCCCAACTCCCGTGGCCCGCAAGAGGACACGCGCCTCGCACGGAGAGCGTCACGCATCACAGCAACGCGCGCACGACGCATCTCCGTACCCCCGGCGCACGCATCCCGCCTCAGCCGTACTCGGCGCACGCGACCCGCCTCAGCCGTACCCCGGCACAGGGCATCGCGCCTCAGCCGTACCCCAGCGCATGCAGTCGTGCGTCATCGATCCCGAAGTGGTGCGCGATCTCATGCACCACCGTCACCTCGGTCTCCGCGACCACGTCCTCCCGCGTCTCGCAGATCCGCAGGGTCGGCCCGCGGTAGATCGTGATCCGGTCCGGCAGCACGCCCGCGTACCACTCCCCGCGGTCGGTCAGCGGAGTGCCCTCGTAGAACCCGAGCAGCTCGGGGTCGTCGATGGGCGGCTCGTCCTCGACGAACACCGCCACGTTGTCCATCAGCCGTGTCAGCTCCGGCGGGATCCGGTCGAGCGCCTCGGCGACCAGTTCCTCGAACTCCTCGCGCGTCATCTCCAGCACAGGGCCATTGTCCGGTACGACACCCTCATAGGTGAGGCGTCGGGCATCCCGCATACCGGTCCGGCGCTCTGGGCATACGCCACCAATGGTCCGCGTTCCCCTCGTCCTCCGCGTCCCTGTCGCCGGCTGGAACCGCATACGAAGGGCACCCGGCTCTCTCGCCCGGTACTACCGCTCGCTCCGCCCCCAGCCCGCCGCCGAACTGGCCCCGCAGCCGCACCCCTGGCTCCGGGCGCTCGGCATGGTCGCCGTCGTCCTCCTCGGTACCTGGCTCGGCCTGCTGATCGTGGGCAACGTACGGGTACCGGTCGGTCCCGTGAACACCACCATGACCCTGCGCCCCTCGCTCGGCGGCGGCACGAAGATCAACATCTCCCCGCTCGGCGCCCTGCGGCTGGACAGCCACGAGGCCCCCGTGCGCCTCGACGTCAACGTCGACCAGCTCGACCCGGTCCGCGCCCAGGCCCTCGTCGACCACCCGGAACGGATCTCCGGACTCCAGCAGGAGATCACCGCGGACGTCGAGCACGGCACGTTCGACCTGGCGGTCCGCTCCGGTGTGGCGGTGGTCGCCGGGGCGACCGCGCTGGGCCTGGCCGTCTACCGCCGCCCCCGTCGGGCCCTGACGGCCGGCGGGCTGGCTCTCGTGCTGCTCACCGCCTCGGGCGCGACGGCGTACGCCACCTGGAACCCCAAGTCGGTCCTGGAGCCGAAGTTCTCCGGCCTGCTCTCCTCGGCCCCCTCCCTGGTCGGCAACGCGCGCAGCATCGTCACCGAATTCGACGTCTACCAGAAGGAGTTGGCCCGCCTGGTGACAAACGTGACCAAGCTGTACGACGTCACCTCGACCCTCCCGGCGTACGAACCCGACCCGACGACCATCCGGGTCCTGCATGTGTCCGACATCCACCTCAACCCGGCGGGCTGGAAGATCATCGCGTCCCTGGTGCGGCAGTACGACATCAACGTGATCGTCGACTCGGGCGACACCATGGACCACGGCACGGCGGCGGAGAACGCGTTCCTGGACCCGATCGCGGACCTGGGCGCCCCGTACATCTGGGTGCGCGGCAACCACGACTCGCGCACCACCCAGCGCTACCTGGAGCACATGAAGAACGTGCACGTCCTGGACGACGGCAGGGCGATCACGATCGCGGGCCTGCGCTTCGCGGGGATCGGCGACCCGCAGTTCACCCCCGACCGCTCCGTGGCACCCGGCGGTGACCGCGCCGAGGAGCTGGCGGGCGCGCGCCTGGCCTCCGCCCTGCGCGACCAGAAGGCGGCCGGCAAGCCCGTCGACGTGGCGATCGCCCACGAGCCGACGGCCGCCCGTCAGACGGACGGCGAAGTGCCTCTGGTCCTGGCCGGCCATCTGCACCACGAGGAGATGGAGATCATGAAGTACGGCACCCGGCTACGCATCGAGGGCTCGACGGGCGGCAGCGGGCTGCGCGCGGTCGAGCACCAGTACCCGGCGCCCATCGAGGCCTCGATCCTCTACCTGGACCGGAACACCCGCCGTCTCCAGGCGTGGGACGAGATCAGGCTCGGCGGTCTGGGCCAGACCACGGCGGAGGTGAGCCGCCACCTGGCCAAGGAGAACCGGCCGGGCCTGGCCCCGTCCCCCGGCGCCACTTCACCGAGCCCCACACCCAGGGGCCCCTCGGGCACCACTCCGAGCCGCTCAGCCGGCACTCCGAGCCGCTCAGCCGGCACTCCGAGCCGCTCAGCCGGCACTCCGAGCCCCTCCGCCGGCACTCCGAGCCCCTCCGCCGCAGGCTCGAACCGCTCCGGCGCGCCCCTCACGCCGGGCGTCCCCTAAACCGTTTTGGCGAACCCTCGCCCGATCCCATATGCTTCTCACGTCCCCGACGCGCTGCGAAGCGCCCAGGCGGGCCGATAGCCCTCATCGTCTAGCGGCCTAGGACGCCGCCCTTTCAAGGCGGTAGCACGGGTTCGAATCCCGTTGGGGGCACGCGACACCATGTGCGACACTGTCGTACGCGTAGCTTGGTCCTGTGGAGCAGTTTGGAGTGCTCGCCACCCTGTCAAGGTGGAGGCCGCGGGTTCAAATCCCGTCAGGACCGCTGAGGTTTCATGTGAAACCTCGTGGCTGGGTAGCTCAGTTGGTACGAGCGTCCGCCTGAAAAGCGGAAGGTCGCCGGTTCGACCCCGGCCCCAGCCACAGCCGCCCTACCAGGGCAAACACCCCCTCCGGGATCATCCGGAGGGGGTGTTTTCGTCTCGGGTACGCCCATCGGTACGCCAACGGCTCTCACAGGCCGGGAGCCCCGGAGGGATCCGGGGCTGCTGGTCTCTCGGGGCGCGGGCTCTAATGGACAACCGTGCAGACGATTGCGCTCCTCCATACCGATCGTTTGATCGTTCGGCGCGTCTGCCGCCAGGACCGCCCGGCGCAGCGAAAAGCTGCCTGGGGGAGCCCGGCGCCGCTTTCAGCGCTCCGTTGGCCGCCCCGCCCCGGGTAGTAACTGCCACTAGCCAACGCGCAAGGCCCTCACCGGGCCCCCGGCCGTGACCCGGGGCTCGCGGATCACTCCTGACGACTACTCACAGGCGACTCCGTCACTGTCACGGTCCAGGCCGGCCCTGTAGCCGGGGTCGCCCGCGTAGAGGGGCGTGTCCCCCGCCGCACGGGCGGCGGTGCAGTTCTCGTAGTACACCGAGCTTCCCCCACCGCTGCCGCTGCTTCCGCTGCCGCTACTGCCGCTGCTGTCGCTGCTCCCGCTGCCGTCGCTGCCCCCGCTGCCGGTGTTCGCCTGAGCGGTGACGGTGGCGCGCACCGTCTTCGTGGCCGTCACCGTGACAGTCGGCGCGGGCCGGGGAGTAGCGGTAACGGTCACCGTAGGCGTCGCAGTCACGGAAGGCGTCACGACAGGCGCCGCCTTCGCCTGGGCGGCCGGCTTGCTGCTGTGGGTGTCCCCACCAGCCGCGCCCATGCCCACGCCGACCAGCCACGCGACGACGACGACCGGGATGACGACCCGCTTCCTCGCCCACTTCTTCGGCTGCGCCGGCCCGACCGGTGCAGGCCCCCGGCCCGGGGTAAGTGGGCTGCTGACCCCAAGACATGGTCCCCCCAAGGGATTACATGGTGGATGTAGAGGCCATGAACCTATCTTGCGGGTCAGGTGAGGATTCCGTGAGAGGAGTTGACCGTGGCGGAGTTGTGACTGCTCCGAGTCATTGCGGGAGCCGGAGCTTGGCATGTTCGTGCCCGGGCGCTACCTTCTGGCGGTCGACGCAGCCGTGCGGGTGGGGGAGATCATGAGCCGGGACCAGACGAAGGTCATGGGGGACGCCGAGCTGGAGAAGGACCGGGCTCGTTTCGGTCTGCTCGCAGTGATCATCAGCAACCTCGCCATCGCCGGGGTCGCGATCTTCGGGGTGTGGCGCCTGGACGGCGACAAGTCCGTGATCGTCGGCGTCCTCACCGCGGCCTTCACCGCCGTCAGCAGCATGACCACCGCCTATCTGGGCATCAAGGCCGTCTCCAACACCGCCAAGTCGATGTTCCAGGACAGAACGGCCCGCACCCAGACCGCCCCGGCTTCCCCTGCCACGGCTTCGGCGACCCCGGCTCCGGCTCCGGCTCCGGCTCCGGCTCCGGCTCCGGCTCCGGCTCCCACAGCCTCCTCGACCCCCACCTCCCCGGTCCCCGCCGAACCGGCCTCGCCCAGGCCGGGCGCCGACTGAGCGTAAGTGGGGGCAGCGCCCGGAGAATCGCCGGGGACAAATCGTTAGCCATGAATTTCGCCAAGGTGAGATCCTGGACCGCGTATGTCTACGCATCCCGCCCCCGCCCTCGGCGCCCTCGCCCCCCGCCTGGCCCAGCTGTCCCTGCGCGACGCGCAGCGTCTCGGGCGCAGGCTCGAAGGTGCGCGCAAGATCCGCAAGCCCGAGGCCCGGGCCGCCGTGCTCGCCGAGATCGAGGCGGAGGTCGCCAAGGCCGAGGGCCGGATCGCCGAGCGCGCCGTCCGTGTCCCCGCCGTCACCTACCCCGAGCAGCTGCCGGTCAGCCAGAAGAAGGACGAGATCGCCGCCGCCATACGCGACCACCAGGTCGTGATCGTGGCGGGCGAGACCGGCTCCGGCAAGACCACCCAGATCCCCAAGATCTGCCTTGAGCTCGGCCGTGGCGTCCGCGGCATGATCGGGCATACCCAGCCCCGCCGTATCGCCGCCCGGACGGTCGCCGAGCGGGTGGCCGAGGAGCTCGACACGCCGCTCGGCGAGGCGGTCGGCTGGAAGGTCCGCTTCACCGACCAGGTGAACCCGGACGCCACCTTCATCAAGCTCATGACGGACGGCATCCTGCTCGCCGAGATCCAGACGGACCGCGAGCTGCGCGCCTACGACACCATCATCATCGACGAGGCCCACGAGCGGTCCCTCAACATCGACTTCCTGCTCGGCTACCTCGCCCAGCTCCTCCCCCGGCGCCCGGACCTCAAGGTCGTCATCACCTCGGCCACGATCGACCCCGAGCGCTTCTCCCGGCATTTCGGCGATGCCCCGATCGTCGAGGTCAGCGGCCGTACCTACCCGGTGGAGGTGCGCTACCGCCCCCTCCTCGAGGAGGACTCCGACGACGCCGACCGCGACCAGATCACCGCGATCACGGACGCCGTGGAGGAGCTGATGGCCGAGGGCCAGGGCGACATCCTGGTCTTCCTCTCCGGCGAACGGGAGATCCGCGACACCGCGGACGCCCTGACCAAGAAGCAGTACCCCCGGGCCGGAGGCGCTGACTGGCAGAGCACCGAGATCCTCCCCCTGTACGCCCGGCTCTCCCATGCGGAGCAGCACCGCGTCTTCCAGCAGCACACCGGCCGCAGGATCGTTCTGGCCACGAACGTCGCCGAGACCTCCCTCACCGTCCCGGGCATCAAGTACGTCATCGACCCCGGCTTCGCGCGCATCTCCCGCTACAGCCACCGCACCAAGGTCCAGCGCCTGCCCATCGAGGCGATCTCCCAGGCCAGCGCGAACCAGCGCAAGGGCCGCTGCGGCCGTACGTCGGACGGCATCTGCATCCGGCTGTACAGCGAGGACGACTTCGACGCCCGGTCCGAGTTCACCGACGCCGAGATCCTCCGTACGAACCTGGCCTCCGTCATCCTCCAGATGACCGCGGCCGGTCTCGGCGACATCGAGAAGTTCCCCTTCATCGACCCGCCGGACCACCGCAACATCCGCGACGGCGTCCAGCTCCTCCAGGAACTGGGCGCACTGGACCCGACCCAGAAGGACCCGCGCAAGCGCCTCACCGACACCGGCCGCAAGCTCGCGCAGCTGCCCGTCGACCCGCGTCTCGCGCGCATGGTGCTGGAGGCGGACAAGAACGGCTGTGTCCGCGAGGTCATGGTCATCGCCGCAGCCCTGTCCATCCAGGACCCGCGCGAGCGCCCCGCCGACAAGCAGGCCCAGGCCGACCAGCAGCACGCCCGCTTCAAGGACGAGACGAGCGACTTCCTCGCCTACCTCAACCTGTGGCGCTACATCCGCGAACAGCAGAAGGAACGCGGCTCGTCGTCGTTCCGCAGGATGTGCAAGCAGGAGTACCTCAACTTCCTGCGCATCCGCGAATGGCAGGACATCTACACCCAGCTGCGCACGGTCGCCAAGCAGATGGGCATCCATCTGAACGAGCAGGACGCCCCGGCGGACCGCATCCACATCTCGCTGCTGGCCGGTCTGCTCTCGCATATCGGGCTGAAGGACGTGAAGGAGTCCAAGGACGCCGGCCCCGGCACGCGCAGGGACGGTGGACGCAACGAGTACGTCGGGGCCCGCAACGCCAAGTTCGCGATCTTCCCCGGCTCGTCCCTGTTCAAGAAGCCGCCGCGTTTCGTGATGTCGGCCGAGCTCGTCGAGACCTCCCGCCTGTGGGCGCGGGTCAACGCGAAGATCGAGCCCGAGTGGGTCGAGCCGCTCGCCGACCACCTGCTCAAGCGGACGTACAGCGAACCGCACTGGGAGAAGGACCAGGCGGCCGTGATGGCGTACGAGAAGGTCACGCTCTACGGCGTCCCTATCGTGGCCCAGCGGAAGGTGAACTACGGGCGCATCGACCCGGAGGCGAGCCGCGAGCTGTTCATCCGCAACGCCCTCGTCGAGGGTGACTGGCGCACGCACCACAAGTTCTTCGCCGACAACCGCAGGCTCCTCACCGAGGTCGAGGAGCTGGAGCACCGTGCCCGCCGCCGGGGCATCCTCGTCGACGACGAGACGCTGTTCGACTTCTACGACCAGCGGGTGCCCGAACACGTGGTGTCCGGGGCCCACTTCGACTCCTGGTGGAAGCACAAACGGCAGGAGCAGCCCGACTTCCTCGACTTCGAGCGCGAGATGCTCATCAACGAGAAGGCGGGCGCGGTCACCAAGGACGACTACCCCGACTCCTGGCGCCAGGGCCGGCTGAAGTTCCGGGTCACGTACCAGTTCGAGCCGGGCGCGGACGCGGACGGCGTGACCGTCCACATCCCGTTGCAGGTCCTCAACCAGGTCACGGAGGAGGGCTTCGACTGGCAGATCCCGGGCCTGCGGGAGGAACTGGTCACCGAGCTGATCCGCTCCCTGCCCAAGCCCATCCGGCGCAACTACGTGCCGGCGCCGAACTACGCGAAGGCGTTCCTGGACAAGGCGCCCTCCCCGGAGGGGCGCGATCAGTCGCAGTCGCAGTCCCTCCAGGAGCCGCTGACCACGGCGATGACGCGCGAGCTGAAGCGCATGGTCGGCGTCCCCTTCGAGGCCGACGACTTCGACTGGTCCAAGGTGCCCGACCACCTGAAGATCACCTTCCGGGTCGTCGACGAGCGACGCCGCAAGCTGGCCGAGGACAAGGATCTCCAGGCGTTGAAGCTCCGGCTGAAGCCGAAGGCGCGCCAGGCCCTCTCGCAGGCCGCGGCGGCCACGGCCGAGCGGCAGGGCGGGGAGTCCCTGGAGCGTACGGGTCTGACGGACTGGACGATCGGCACGCTCACCCGCGTCTTCGAGACGCGGCGCGCCGGCCAGCCGGTCAAGGCGTACCCCGCGGTGGTCGACGACGGTGACACGGTCTCCGTACGCCTCTTCGACACGGAGGAGGAGCAGGCGCAGGCGATGTGGAAGGGCACGCGGCGCCTGATCCTGCGGAACATCCCCGTCAACCCGGCGAAGTTCGCCTCCGAGAAGCTGACGAACCAGCAGAAGCTCGGCCTGTCCGCGAACCCGCACGGCTCGATCCAGGCCCTGTTCGACGACTGCGCGACGGCCGCGGCGGACAAGCTGATCGGGGACTTCGGTGGACCCGCGTGGGACGAGGAGTCCTACCGGAAGCTGTACGACAAGGTGCGGGCGGAGATCGTCGACACGACGGTCCGTACGGTCGGTCAGGTGCAGCAGGTGCTGGCCGCGTGGCAGGCCTGTGAGCGCCGTCTGAAGGCCGTACGGAGCCCGGCGCTGCTGCCGAACCTGGCGGACGTACGGGCCCAGCTGGACGCCCTCGTGAAGCCCGGCTTCGTCACGGAGGCGGGCATCCGGCGCCTGCCCGATCTGATGCGGTATCTGGTCGCGGCGGACCGCCGGCTGCAGCAGATGCCGACGAACGTCCAGCGGGACACCACGCGCATGGCGAAGGTCCACGAGATGCGGGACGAGTACGCGTGGCTGCTGGAGCAGTTGCCGCAGGGGCGCCCCGTGCCCTCCTCGGTGCTGGACATCCGCTGGATGATCGAGGAGCTGCGCGTCAGCTACTTCGCGCACGCGCTGGGCACGGCGTACCCGGTCTCGGACAAGCGCATCGTGAAGGCGATCGACGCGGCGGTGCCGTAACGACTCGTTCACGGTGGGTGAGTTCGACCAGGCGCTCACCCTCCTGTACAGTCTCTTCTCGCAGCGCACCGCACACGGCTCCGGAGATCCGGTCCCGTCGGGCGGACGCCGCGAACCTGGTCCTGTGGAGCAGTTTGGAGTGCTCGCCACCCTGTCAAGGTGGAGGCCGCGGGTTCAAATCCCGTCAGGACCGCAGCGAGGCCCCGTATCCATGTCGGATGCGGGGCTTTTCCGTGCCGTTACCGCGCCCTGCCACGCCGCCCCACCATGAGCCCCGGTACTCCACTGCCGTACAGCGGCAACTCCAAGGCCCCGGGTTCTCGCCGGGGGCCTCGTCCCGGACGCGCCGTCAGCATTCGGAATGACTCGTCCGGCGCCCCAGGTGTCTCCGGTGCCTTGGGTGCCCTCGGCGCCCCGGGCGCACCGGCACCTTGGACTTCCCGCCGTCGCCGTCTTCGGCGTTCCAGGCACCTTCGACGCCCCGGCGCCTCCGCCGCCCCTCGCACTCCCTTGCCGTCCTAGCCGCCCTCCCCGCCCTCCCCGCCCTCGGCGGCTCCGGCATCCTCGCCGGCGGCCCAGCGAGCGTCGTCCCGTGCGCATCCGGGATGCCGAGTTCCCGGCGGCGCGCGCGCTCTGCGGGTTCCGGGGTGTCTTGACGGCGTCACCTTCCGCCGGTACCCAGAAGTCAGGGCCCTGCCGGTGCGGGCCCCTGGGGAGGTGGCGTATGGCGGCGTCCGCTCGGCACGAGACCCGTGCTCTGCTCCGTGCCCATCTGTCCGCCGCTTCCGGGTACCGGCATCTGACGCGGCGCTGCGCGGTCTGCCATCACCTTCTGCGGCTGGCCATGGAGCCCGGCCAGCGGGAGGAGGACGGCCCCGGGACAGTTCCCGAGGAGGAGGACCGCCCCGCCACGGCGTGAGCCGGCCTCACAGCGCGGTCACCAAGGGGGTTGGCTGGGGGTCCGCCGGGGCACTCCTGGACGTACGGCCCACCCAACACCCGTGCCTCACAACGGTGTTCCGTTAACAAGGACATCATGAACAGCACAAGACCTCGGGCGTGTGACGGGTGTCACCGCACAAGTTTCTGGAACCGGCGAACTTACACCCCTCCTACAATGGGTCAATTTAATATGTGCAATTGCACTCTCTCCTGAGGTTCCGCACAGCAGATCCGACACCCCTCCTCAGACTCCGACAAGGCCGCTCACAGCTCGGCCCCACATCGCCTGATCAGGGCACAAAAAAGATCGCGCTGGACCCGGCGGAGTCCAGCGCGATCGACGACGCACCCTGTCGTGCCTCTACTGACCGTGGGCGAGGGCCCTGTTGGGGCAGGACCCGCGTCGTTTGGAGCTGTGGTTCGGACGTCGCGGCAGATTGGGGGACCTGCCGAAATGTCCGGCTATGCAGTTGTTCAGGCCTCGCTGCGCTGCTGCGGGATGCCCGCGAGCAGGGCGCGGACCTCAGCCTCGCGGTAGCGGCGGTGCCCGCCGAGCGTGCGAATCGACGTGAGCTTGCCGGCCTTCGCCCACCGCGTGACCGTCTTGGGGTCGACGCGGAACATCGTGGCGACCTCAGCCGGGGTCAGCAGCGGCTCGGCATCAGGGGTGCGAGCGGTCATGAGCGGCCTCCTCGGGAGAACCGAACCTTCTCGGTTCTTTCCTCTAAATTCTGCACCTTGACCCGCGTTGCCCGAAATGGCGGACGCGAGTCGAGTCGGTTATAGGACGAACGGCTTGTCCTCGGCACTACAACTACACCATCTGTCCAGCCGCGTCGGCCAAACCGATGGAATTGCCCTCCCAGGTGTCCATCAGCGACGGAAGCCGATGGACCATGCCATAGCGGACAGTCACGCCACTGTGACGATCAGTCACAGGGTGATCGGAAGCCACCAGAACCCCCAAAGAGTGCAATGCTGAGATTCCGCCCATAAGTGGTGCCAAGTGGGCAGAAGGAGCCTCCCCCGGACTCCTTGTCCTATTTTGGCATGAGGAGGGCCGTAAGACGCAAGGTCCTTGTAAGTGCCGTCCGTCACGCTTGACGGCATAAGCCCGGATCGAGACCTACGTCCCCCGGCCGACCTGTGGCACGTCAACCATGGGCCAAGGGTTGTCACTTCACCATGTCTCGCAGGTCACAATTCGTGCACTGGTTCCCGAAGGCCCCCTCGCGGGACCGCCCTCAGTTCGCCGAGCGACGGTCCCGCACGGCCCGCCAGCGCTCCACCAGCCGCCCGTACGCCTCCCCGGCCGCCACCCCGTCCCCGTTCCGCAGGGCCTCGATACCCGCCGCCACGTCCGCCGCCGAGTGATCCCCGTCCAGCTCCGCGGGCGGCAGGACATGGACGAGCCCGCCATAGTCCAGCTCGACCAGCGACCGCGGATGGAACTCCTCCAGCCACCGCCCCACGTCCACCAGACCATCGATCAGCGGCCCCTCGTCGATGGCGTCCCTCAGGGTCCGCAGCGCCCGCGCGGTGCGCCGTCGTGCCTGCACCATGGGCGTGCGGTACCGCAGCATCGGGGGAACCTCGGCGGACCCCTTCTCGAATCTGCGCTCCTCGTCGGAGACCAGCGCGAACCAGTTCAGCGGCACCTGCCAGGTCGCGGTCCGGATCCACGGCCGGGCGTCCGGATTGCGCTCGAGCCAGCGCTCGTAGTCCTGTGCGGCCTGGCGCCGCACGACCGGCGGCAGGACCGCGTCCAGGACCGCCGCCGGCAGATTCTGCGCCAGCTCTCCGAGGGCCTGCCAGCCGCGCAGCCGGGTGCGCCACGGGCAGACGCACACCACCCCGTCGACCTCGGTCACAAAGGCGTCGCCGCTCTCGTGCACCGGCACCGCGACCGGCGGCGTGGGCACCAAGTCGGCGAGTGAGCGACGCAGTTCGTCCTGGTACGAGGGGCGGTCGGTACGTCGGGCGTAGCGCGCCCAGTGGCTGCGTTCCGGTTCAGGGAAGGCGGCCAGCGGTTCGTACACCCGCAAATAGGACGCGTACGGGACGATCACCGAGGACACCTTGGGCACGCCTGCTCCCTCCCCATCGGACCCGACGCGAAACCCGTCCGGGCGCGGCCCGAACGAGCCCGGACGAGGTGGAAAACCATTGCAAATCGTCCCACGAACCGGTCTCGGTGTACTCCGAGGGAGGGTGATCCTCGGCACTGCGCGGCTGGCGGGGGCCCGCACGCTCTACTCTCATGCCCACGGGCCCCGCCACCCGCACGGGGACCCGCCCCCAACCGCCGCTACTCCACCGGGAGTCACCACCGTGACCGACGTAACCGACGGCGTCCTGCACACCCTGTTCCGCTCGGACCAGGGAGGCCACGAACAGGTTGTCCTCTGCCAGGACCGGGCCAGTGGCCTCAAGGCCGTCATCGCGATCCACTCCACCGCCCTGGGCCCCGCGCTCGGCGGCACACGCTTCTACCCGTACGCGACCGAGGAGGAGGCCGTCGCCGACGCGCTGAACCTCGCCCGCGGGATGTCGTACAAGAACGCCATGGCCGGGCTCGACCACGGCGGCGGCAAGGCCGTGATCATCGGTGACCCCGAGCGGATCAAGACCGAGGAGCTGCTGCTCGCGTACGGCCGTTTCGTGGCCTCGCTCGGCGGTCGGTACGTCACCGCCTGTGACGTCGGCACCTACGTCGCCGACATGGACGTCGTGGCGCGCGTGTGCCCCTGGACCACCGGCCGCTCTCCGGAGAACGGCGGCGCGGGCGACTCCTCCGTCCTGACCGCGTACGGCGTCTTCCAGGGCATGCGGGCCTCGGCCCAGCACCTGTGGGGCGACCCCACCCTACGCGGGCGCAAGGTAGGTATCGCGGGCGTCGGCAAGGTCGGGCACTACCTGGTCCGGCATCTGCTGGAGGACGGCGCCCAGGTCGTGATCACGGATGTGCGTTCCGATGCCGTGCGCCGGGTCACCGACGCGCACCCCGAGGTGGCCGTGGCCGCCGACACCGACGCCCTCGTCCGCACCGAGGGCCTCGACATCTACGCGCCCTGCGCGCTCGGTGGCGCGCTCAACGACGACTCCGTGCAGGTGCTGACGGCCAAGGTGGTGTGCGGCGCGGCCAACAACCAGCTCGCCCACCCCGGGGTGGAGAAGGACCTCGCCGACCGCGGGATCCTGTACGCCCCCGACTACGTCGTCAACGCCGGCGGTGTCATCCAGGTGGCGGATGAGCTGAACGGCTTCGACTTCGACCGGTGCAAGGCCAAGGCGGCGAAGATCTTCGACACCACGCTGGCCATATTCGCACGTGCGAAGGAGGACGGTATTCCGCCGGCTGCGGCGGCCGACCGGATCGCCGAGCAGCGGATGGCGGAGGCGCGGACGGGGTCTCTTTCGGGGGCCCTCCCCGGGGGTGCCGCACGGCTTTGACCGGTACCCGCCGATGGGAGGTTGGAGAGAACTCTCACTCTTATCGGCGGGTCGCCCGCCAATAAGTGGTTAAAATCGCCCGTGACCAGCGAGGACGGGGCGCCTCGACGGTTGTGTGCACACGCCCGCCCTGCGGGCGACGTACCGTATGGGCGTGGGCTCAGGTACCGTGGAAGCCCTACGGACCGGTCTCTCCGCGGAGAGCCCGTTCCGGATCATGAACGCGTGTCAAGACTCTGGGGCCGTCGAGCCCCGTCGTTGAGGGGGTCGAGCCATGGGGCGCGGCCGGGCCAAGGCCAAGCAGACGAAGGTCGCCCGCCAGCTGAAGTACAACAGCGGTGGGACGGACCTCTCACGCCTGGCCGAGGAGCTGGGCGCATCGACGTCGAACGCGTCGCCTAACGGCGACCGGTTCGAGGACGATGAGCACGACGACGACCTGTACGCACGGTACGCCGACCTTTACGAGGACGACGACGAGGACGAGGACGAACAGTCCCCGCAGCAGCGTCGCCGCGGCGCTTGACCCTGCACTGAACTCCCACCCGGTCCGTGGCCCTGGCCACGGACCGGGTTCTGTGCTGTCCGCCGTGGCTCAGCCCGCGTAGTCGCCCACCAGGGCCGCACCCGTCTCGTGGTCGCCCCGGCCGGTGATCTCGCCGGCGACCCACGCCTCGACGCCGCGGTCGGCCAGTGCGGCGAGCGCGACATCCGCCGACTGCTCGGGGACGATCGCGATCATGCCGACGCCCATGTTCAGCGTCTTCTCCAGCTCCAGGCGCTCCACGCCGCCGCTCTTCCCGACGAGTTCGAACACCGGAGCAGGGGTCCAGGTGGACCGGTCGACGACGGCGTGCAGACCGTCCGGGATCACCCGCGCCAGGTTGGCCGCGAGCCCGCCACCGGTGATGTGGCTGAACGCGTGTACCTCGGCGGTGCGGGTCAGGGCCAGGCAGTCCAGCGAGTAGATCTTCGTGGGCTCGAGCAGCTCCTCGCCGAGGGTGCGGCCCAGCTCCTCGACATGCCGGTCGAGGCCGAGCTTCGCCCGGTCCAGGAGAACGTGCCGGACCAGCGAGTACCCGTTCGAGTGAAGTCCGGAGGCGGCCATGGCGATCACCGTGTCACCCTCGCGGATGCGTTCGGCGCCCAGCAGCCGGTCGGCCTCCACAACGCCCGTACCGGCGCCCGCGACGTCGAAGTCGTCCTCACCGAGGAGGCCGGGGTGTTCGGCGGTCTCACCGCCCACCAGGGCGCATCCCGCCAGCACACAGCCCTCCGCGATGCCCTTCACGATCGCGGCGACGCGTTCGGGGTGGACCTTGCCGACGCAGATGTAGTCGGTCATGAACAGCGGCTCGGCACCGCACACCACGATGTCGTCCATGACCATGGCCACCAGGTCGTGGCCGATGGTGTCGTAGACGCCCATACGGCGCGCGATGTCGACCTTGGTGCCGACGCCGTCGGTGGCGGAGGCGAGCAGCGGACGCTCGTAGCGCTTGAGGGCGGAGGCGTCGAAGAGGCCTGCGAAGCCGCCGAGGCCACCGAGGACCTCGGGCCGCTGCGTCTTCTTCACCCACTCCTTCATGAGCTCCACGGCGCGGTCGCCCGCTTCGATGTCGACGCCCGCTGCTGCGTAGCTGGCGCCGCCCTCGGCACTGATGGTCTCAGACATGACGATGAGAACTTTCGTGTCGTACGGCAGGTGTCACGGGCGACGGATCGCGTCGGCCGCGGCCGTGGCGGCCGGACCGGACGCCAGCTCGGTCTCCAGCAGCTGCTTGCCCAGCAGCTCCGGGTCGGGCAGCTCCATCGGGTACTCCCCGTCGAAGCAGGCCCGGCACAGGTTCGGCTTGGCGATGGTGGTCGCCTCGATCATGCCGTCGAGGGAGATGTACGCCAGGGAGTCGGCGCCCAGCGAGGTGCCGATCTCCTCGATCGTCATGCCGTTGGCGATCAGCTCGGCGCGGGTGGCGAAGTCGATGCCGAAGAAGCAGGGCCACTTCACCGGCGGGGAGGAGATCCGGATGTGTACCTCGGCGGCGCCCGCCTCGCGCAGCATCCGCACCAGCGCGCGCTGGGTGTTGCCGCGCACGATCGAGTCGTCCACGACGACCAGGCGCTTGCCCTTGATGACTTCCTTCAAGGGGTTCAGCTTCAGCCGGATACCGAGCTGGCGAATGGTCTGCGAGGGCTGGATGAAGGTGCGGCCGACGTACGCGTTCTTCACCAGGCCGGCGCCGAACGGAATCCCGGACGCCTCCGCGTAACCGATCGCGGCGGGGGTCCCGGACTCGGGCGTCGCTATGACCAGATCGGCCTCGACGGGCGCCTCCTTGGCCAGACGGCGGCCCATCTCGACGCGCGAGAGGTGGACGTTCCGGCCGGCGATGTCGGTGTCCGGGCGGGCCAGGTACACGTACTCGAAGACACAGCCGCGGGGCTTCGCTTCCGCGAATCGCGAGGTGCGCAGTCCGTTCTCGTCTATCGCGACGAACTCGCCGGGCTCGATCTCGCGGACGAAGCTGGCGCCTGTGATGTCGAGGGCGGCGGTCTCCGAGGCGACAACCCAGCCGCGCTCGAGCCGGCCGAGGACCAGTGGGCGTATGCCCTGCGGATCACGGGCCGCGTACAGGGTCTGCTCGTCCATGAAAACGAGCGAGAAGGCACCCCTGACCTGCGGCAGGACCTTGGCGGCCGCTTCCTCGACGGTCAGCGGCTTGCCGTCGTCGTCCACCTGGCCGGCGAGAAGGGCCGTGACCAGGTCGGTGTCGTTCGTGGCGGCCACCTGCGTGGCACGGCCGTTGTCCTTGGGGAGGTCGGCGACCATCTCGGCGAGCTGCGCCGTGTTGACGAGGTTGCCGTTGTGACCGAGTGCGATCGAGCCGTGCGCCGTGGCCCGGAACGTCGGCTGGGCGTTCTCCCAGACGGAGGCGCCGGTGGTCGAGTAGCGGGCGTGTCCGACCGCGATGTGACCCTGGAGCGAACCGAGCGAGGTCTCGTCGAAGACCTGGGAGACCAGGCCCATGTCCTTGAAGACGAGGATCTGGGAGCCGTTGCTGACCGCGATTCCCGCGGATTCCTGACCCCGGTGCTGGAGGGCGTAGAGCCCGAAGTACGTGAGTTTTGCGACCTCTTCGCCCGGAGCCCAGACACCGAAGACGCCACACGCGTCCTGGGGGCCTTTCTCACCGGGGAGCAGATCGTGATTGAGTCGACCGTCACCACGTGGCACGCCACCGAGTGTAGGCGAGATCGTGCACTGGTCCGAATCCGGTCATCTGCCCCGTACGGTGCCCGGCCTCACCGGTCGCTCGGGCTCACGGTTCGGCGACCGCGTCGATACCCTTGCCGTTTTCGCTGGTCAGCGAGATCCCGCGGTGCTCGAGCCGGTAGGCGAGCGGTCGGCCGAGGCGTTCGCCGATGCTCTTCTCGGTGTCCATGAGTGAGCCGTCGCACATCTTCCGGGTGGTCCTGAGGCTGCCCAGCGTGAGATGACCGTCCCGTACGGTCGCCTTCGCGGTGAACCGGTTGCAGCCGAGACCGCCGGACGCCGTACCCGTCTTCCTGTCCAGCGTGAACCACGCCTTGCCGGCGGCCGCGGCGGGCAGCGAGGAGGCCACTTGGCCGTCGACCAGCGCGGTGATCCGCCACCTGGTGCCGTACAGCGGCGCGTCGCCCTGCCTGGTCAGGCGCACACGGTCGCCGTCCCCGGTGGTGAGCGTCAGTGCGTCACGGTCGACGGCGGCGGTGAGCGAGCCGTCCGCGAGCGTCCGGGAGAAGGCCGCCTCGAACGCCATCGGGGCCTGGTCGCAGGCCATCTCGGTGGCCTGGGCGGGACCGAAGTCGATGCGGTCGCCACGGAGGGTGGCGGGCGCGCCGAAGTCGTTGCAGCCGTAGTTTCCCCGGGCCCGGCCGTGGTCGTCGATCCGGAGATATGCGCTGCCGGGGGCCTTTCGGGTGATGCCGTCGGCGGTGAGGCTGTCGACGCGCCAGTGGACGCCGGTGACGGACGGGCCGGTGCTCGGTGCGACGGAGACGCTGCCGCCGGCACCGGATCCGGTGCCGCAGGCCACGGCGAGCGGGAGCAGGGTCAGCACGGTGAGGGTCAGTCGGTGCTTGTCCATGGGGGTGGGACGGGTGAGGCCCGGAGGCGGTTCCCGGCCGCAGCCCCGCCCCACACCGGCCCTGCCCGGCCCGGCCCGGCCATCAGGCCATCAGGGGCAGCAGGTCTCCCAGGTCGGCCCGCTCGCCGCTCGCGCTGACCTTGGCGTCCGCGAGGGCGGAGTGCCACGCGGTACGGCCCGTCGCCAGCCGCACCCAGGTCAGCGGGTCGGTCTCGACGACGTTCGGCGGGGTGCCGCGGGTGTGCCGGGGCCCCTCGATGCACTGCACGACGGCGTACGGCGGCACGCGTACCTCGGTCGAGGCGCCGGGCGCCCGGACGGCGAGCGCGTCGGCCAGCAACCGGGTGCAGGCGGCGAGGGCCTGACGGTCGTACGGGATGTCGAGCCCCGGTACAGCGGCGTTCAGGTCGTCGGTGTGGACGACGAGTTCGACGGTGCGGGTGACGAGATAGTCGCCCAGGGGCATGGCGCCCGCGGCTGTGTCGAGCATTCGGGTGGCGGGCTGTTCGGCGAGGCGTTCCGTGAAGCGCTTCTCGATGTCGGCGAGGAAGGCGTCCAGGTCGGGGTGGCGCCCGGCCAGTTCGCGGGCGATGTCCGCAAGGGCACCGGAGTTGGCGGAGGTGGTGAACGGCCAGTCGAGGACGGTGGCTTCCTGCCGGGGCGGCTCCGGCTTGTCGAGGAAGCGGCCGACGGCCTGGAGGGCCACGCCGATGTGCACGGCCAGCTCCCGTACGGTCCAGTCCCCGAGCCGGGTGGGGAGCGCGAGCTGCTCGGGGGTGAGGGTCCGCACGGCTTGCCGCACATGCCCGAACTGCGTGAGGACGGCGGTGCGGATCTTGGCGGGGTCGTAGGTCCGGGGGCGTTTCCTGGCCGTAGACATGGGAGTGAGCCTATGCCGTGGACGCGCGCACCGGTCTCGGCAGGACGCGAAGGCCCCGCCCGGCGGGCGGATTCAACCGCGAGGCGGGCGGGGCCTTCATCGTCGTTGGGCCTTCGGGGCCTACTTCAGGAGCGCCGGGATGGTTCCCTCGTGGGCCTCGCGCAGTTCCTCCAGCGACAGTTCGAACTCGCCCTGGAGTTCCACCGTGTCGCCGTCCACGACACCGATGCGGGTGGCGGGCAGGCCGCGCGCGCCGCACATGTCGTTGAAGCGGACCTCCTCGGAGCGCGGCACCGCGACGATCGCGCGGCCCGCCGACTCGGAGAAGAGGAAGGTGAACGCGTCGAGCCCGTCCGGCACGATCAGCCGCGCGCCCTTGCCGCCGAGCAGCGCCGACTCGACCACGGCCTGGACCAGACCGCCGTCGGACAGGTCGTGCGCGGAGTCGATCATGCCGTCGCGGGAGGCCGAGATGAGGATCTCGCCGAGCAGCCGCTCACGCTCGAGGTCGACCTGCGGCGGCAGACCGCCGAGGTGGTCGTGGACGACCTGCGACCAGGCCGAGCCGCCGAACTCCTCGCGGGTGTCACCGAGAAGGTAGATCAGCTGGCCCTCCTCCCGGAAGGCCACCGGCGTACGGCGGGCGACGTCGTCGATGACACCCAGCACCGCCACCACCGGAGTCGGGTGGATGGCCGTCTCGCCCGTCTGGTTGTAGAGCGAGACGTTGCCGCCGGTCACCGGGGTGCCCAGCTGCTGACAGGCGTCGGCGAGCCCGCGGACGGCCTCCGCGAACTGCCACATGACGGCCGGGTCCTCGGGCGAGCCGAAGTTCAGGCAGTCGGAGACGGCCAGCGGCTTGGCGCCCGTGGTCGCCACGTTCCGGTACGCCTCGGCGAGGGCGAGCTGCGCGCCCGCGTACGGGTCGAGCTTCGCGTACCGACCGTTGCCGTCGGTCGCGATGGCGACCCCCAGCCCGGACTCCTCGTCGACCCGGATCATCCCGGAGTCCTCGGGCTGGGCGAGGACCGTGTTTCCCTGCACGAAGTGGTCGTACTGGGAGGTGATCCACTTCTTGGAGGCCTGGTTGGGCGACGCCACCAGCTTCAGGACCTGGTCCTTCAGCTCCTCGGACGTCTCCGGCCGCGGCAGCTTGTTCGCGTCGTCCGCCTGGAGCGCGTCCTGCCACTCGGGGCGGGCGTACGGACGTTCGTAGACCGGGCCCTCGTGCGCGACCGTCCGCGGGTCCACGTCGACGATCTTCTCGCCGTGCCAGTAGATCTCCAGACGGTCCCCGTCCGTCACCTCACCGATGACGGTGGCGATGACGTCCCACTTCTCGCAGATCTCCAGGAAGCGGTCGACCTTCTCCGGCTCGACGACCGCGCACATGCGTTCCTGCGACTCGCTCATGAGGATCTCCTCCGGCGAGAGCGTGGAGTCGCGCAGCGGTACGTCGTCCAGGGTGACCCGCATACCGCCGGAGCCGTTGGAGGCCAGCTCCGAGGTGGCGCAGGACAGACCGGCCGCGCCGAGGTCCTGGATGCCGACGACCAGCTTCTCCTGGAAGGCCTCCAGGGTGCACTCGATGAGGAGCTTCTCCTGGAAGGGGTCGCCGACCTGGACGGCCGGGCGCTTGCTCGGCTTGGCGTCGTCGAAGGTCTCGGAGGCGAGGATCGAGGCGCCGCCGATGCCGTCGCCGCCCGTGCGGGCGCCGTACAGGACGACCTTGTTGCCCGCGCCGGAGGCCTTCGCGAGGTGGATGTCCTCGTGCCGCATGACGCCGATGGCGCCCGCGTTGACCAGCGGGTTGCCCTGGTAGCAGGAGTCGAAGACGACCTCACCGCCGATGTTGGGCAGGCCCAGGCAGTTGCCGTAGCCGCCGATGCCGGCGACGACGCCCGGCAGGACGCGCTTGGTGTCGGGGTGGTCGGCCGCGCCGAAGCGCAGCGGGTCGACGACCGCCACCGGCCGCGCGCCCATCGCGATGATGTCGCGCACGATGCCGCCGACACCGGTCGCGGCACCCTGGTACGGCTCCACGTAGGACGGGTGGTTGTGCGACTCGACCTTGAAGGTGACCGCGTAGCCCTGGCCGACGTCGACGACGCCCGCGTTCTCACCGATGCCCACGAGCAGGGCGTCCGACTGCGGGGCCTTCTCGCCGAACTGGCGCAGGTGGACCTTGCTGCTCTTGTACGAGCAGTGCTCGGACCACATGACCGAGTACATGGCGAGCTCGGCGCCGGTCGGGCGGCGGCCCAGGATCTCGACGATCCGCTCGTACTCGTCCTTCTTCAGGCCGAGTTCGGCCCAGGGCAGCTCGACGTCGGGGGTCGCGGTCGCGTGCTCGACCGTGTCCAGAGGCGTCCGGCTCATGCGCCCACCAGCTTCTTGAGGATCGACGTGAAGAACGGGAGCCCGTCGGTACGGCCGGTACCGATCAGCGGCTCGACGGCGTGCTCCGGGTGCGGCATGAGGCCGACGACGTTCCCGGCCTCGTTGGTGATGCCGGCGATGTCGCGGAGCGAGCCGTTCGGGTTGAAGTCGACGTAACGGAAGACGACGCGGCCCTCGGCCTCCAGCTTGTCGAGCGTGTAGTCGTCGGCGACGTACCGGCCGTCCATGTTCTTCAGCGGGATGTGGATGTCCTGACCGGCGGTGTAGTCGCCGGTCCAGGCGGTCCCCGCGTTCTCCACCCGCAGCTTCTGGTCGCGGCAGATGAAGTGGAGGTGGTCGTTGCCGAGCATCCCACCCGGGAGGAGGTGGGCCTCGGTGAGGATCTGGAAGCCGTTGCAGATGCCGAGGACCGGCAGACCGGCCTTCGCCTGATCGATGACGGTCTCCATCACCGGCGAGAAGCGGGAGATGGCACCGGCGCGCAGATAGTCGCCGTACGAGAAACCGCCCGGCAGCACCACGGCGTCGGCCTGCTTGAGGTCCCTGTCCTTGTGCCAGAGGGCGACGGGCTCCGCGCCCGCGAGACGGATCGCGCGTTGCGTGTCGCGGTCGTCGAGGCTTCCCGGGAAAGTGACGACGCCGATACGAGCGGTCACTTGGCGGCCTCCGCCACTTCCTCCACCTTGACGGTGAAGTCCTCGATCACGGTGTTGGCGAGGAAGGATTCCGCGAGATCGTGGATGCGGGCGAGCGCTGCGTCGTCGACCGGCCCCTCCACCTCGAGTTCGAATCGCTTTCCCTGACGTACGTCGGAGATGCCTTCGAAACCGAGCCGCGGCAGGGCGCGCTGGACCGCCTGGCCCTGGGGGTCGAGGATCTCCGGCTTGAGCATGACGTCGACTACGACGCGTGCCACTGGCACTCCCGGTGTGTGGTGCTGAGCAGGTTCCTTCAGACTACCCGCACAAAATTTCTACCCGCGTAGATTCGTAGCTTCCTACGTGAGCCCCATCACGATCCCGCAACGCCGGGCGGCCTCGGGACGGAAAATCCTCGGAAAAACCGCAGAAGAGCGGCTGCAGGACATTGCCTCGTGGACACGCGGACGTATTCCGTTGGTCTTCACAATGCAATGCCGGGCACTGTACAAAGGAAATGGCAATAGCCGATACTTTGCCCAATTACTGCCGGACAGTCGACATCTCCCCGGCATCCCCGGACGTCCGCGCACGTCATGGCGGATGATCGCGGAGGTGCCGCACGAAGGGACCGATATTCGTGGCGCAGCGTGTCGTGGTCACTCTCTTTGACGACATCGACGGCTCAGAAGCGGCGGAAACGATCGTCTTCGGACTGGACGGCAAGTCGTACGAGATCGACCTCAATCAAGCCAATGCCAAGAAACTGCGTAAGGCGCTGGAGCCCTACGTCGAGGCAGGCCGCAAGAAGGCGAAGTCCGGCAAGGCCTACACCCACACGGCGTTGACGCCGGACCCGGCCGCCGTCCGCGCCTGGGCCCGCTCCAACAAGATGGACGTGCCGCCGCGGGGCCGTATCCCGAAGAAGGTCTACGAGGCGTTCGCAGAGGCGCAGTGACGCGCTGACCTGTCCGTGGGGCAGGGCGTGGCGGCTCCACGCGCGCCGGCACGCACCCCTACGCGCCCCCTCCGCACACCGGTGCCCGCCCCGGCGGCCCCCATCCCGCCCCGCGCGCAGCCGACTTGCGCTGCACCCCAGGTGATCAGCTAGAGTCTGGTGCACGCCGAGGGGCAAGGCCGGAAGGTCGGGACCCGAGGAGTCACGCGGGTGTAGTTCAGTAGCAGAACACCCCCTTTCCAAGGGGGAGGCGCAGTGTGCAATCCCTGTCACCCGCTCCATGGCATCGGTCCTGCCGCTCATGGCCCCTGCTCGAGCTTGTCGAGAGCTTGGGGGCCGATCAGGTAGGCTGGTGCTCGCACCGATCGGTGAGAGCCGGTCGGAGGCAATGCGGACGTAGCTCAGTTGGTAGAGCGCAACCTTGCCAAGGTTGAGGTCGCGAGTTCGAGCCTCGTCGTCCGCTCCATGGAGCAAAGGCCCCGGTCGATGGACCGGGGCCTTTCTCGTGTGTGCGTGGAATCCACCGGAATGGTGGTGAAGGACCCCCGTGAAGGGTGTGAAGGTGGCCACATCCACGCGCCGCACGGGCCAGATCCACGGGCCGGATCCACGGGGATTCGCCGGAAACCGGATGCCGGTCCGGACCGGTCATGGGCGCCGTGCCGTCCGCGGCGCGGGCTCGCAGGGGACGGCTGCGACTCGTTTCCCAGGGCGTCGGACGGCCACAGCGCGCGAGGGCCTGCCTTACGGCACACAGAGGAAAGGCCGCCTTGCCCACCGCACTTGGATGCCCTGTCGCTCCGTTCAGGGCCCTCACCGCTGAGGGCCGGGCCGCCCGGCCGCACCACAGCCGGGACGCCCGCAACCGAGATCGCGGAGCGGGCCGCCTTCCCGCCGCCGACCTCGCGCGCCCACCCGCCGTCGGGCGGCCCGCCGACCGGGTCGGACGCCCGGGTCGGACCATCGTCGTCCGGTGATGCGTCCCGCAGGGGCTCCGCGTTGGGTATAGTTGCTCTCGCGCAACGGCGCAATGCGGACGTAGCTCAGTTGGTAGAGCGCAACCTTGCCAAGGTTGAGGTCGCGAGTTCGAGCCTCGTCGTCCGCTCCAAAGAGAAGCCCCCGGCCCTTGGGCCGGGGGCTTTCCTCGTGTGCGGTGGACGGCCGTCACGCCCAGCTGACGCCCGTCAGACGCTGGTACGCCTCCACGTACTTCGCCCGGGTCGCCTCCACGATCTCCTGCGGCAGCGCAGGGGGAGGCTGCTCGCTCGCGCGGTCCCAGCCGGAGGCGGGGGACGTCAGCCAGTCCCGGACGAACTGCTTGTCGAACGACGGCTGGGAGCGGCCCGGCTGCCACTGGTCGGCCGGCCAGAAGCGGGAGGAGTCCGGGGTGAGGACCTCGTCGGCGAGGACGAGGGTGTCGCCGTCGTGGCCGAACTCGAACTTGGTGTCCGCCAGGATGATCCCGCGCTCGCGGGCGATGTCACGGGCACGGCTGTACACCGCGAGGGTCGCCTGCCGCAGCTGGGCGGCGGTCTCGGCGCCGACCTGACGGGCGACCTCCTCGTAGGAGACGTTCTCGTCGTGCTCGCCGACCGCGGCCTTGGTGGCGGGGGTGAAGATCGGCGCGGGCAGCTCCGAGCCGTCCACCAGCCCCTCGGGGAGGGCGAGGCCGCAGACCGTGCGGGACTCCCGGTACTCGGCGAGGCCCGAGCCGGTCAGATAGCCCCGGGCCACACACTCCACCGGGACCATTCGCAGGGACTTGCAGACCAGGGTGCGACCGACCCAGTCGGCCGGGGCGCCGGACGGCAGCTCGGTGCTCAGGACGTGGCTCGGCACCAGGTCGCGGAGCTGGTCGAACCACCACAGCGACAGCTGGGTGAGGATCCGGCCCTTGTCCGGGATCTCGGTCGGCAGCACCCAGTCGAATGCGGACGTACGGTCGCTGGCGACCATCACGAGGTCGCCCGCCTCGTTCTGGTACAGCTCGCGCACCTTTCCGGTGTGCAGATGCACCAGACCCGGCACCTGGACGGGCTCGGGCTTTTCGACGAATCCGGACACGGTTCCTCCCCGTGGTTCTGTCCAATTGGCTCGATTCTCCCGTATGCGAGGAGCGAGCTCAGGGCCGGGGCCGGGAGAGGACGGGCTGGGGGCCGGTACAGAGAGTTGGAGGAGACGGT
This sequence comes from Streptomyces sp. NPDC047079, assembly GCF_040643755.1. Classification (NCBI taxonomy): domain Bacteria; kingdom Bacillati; phylum Actinomycetota; class Actinomycetes; order Kitasatosporales; family Streptomycetaceae; genus Streptomyces; species Streptomyces sp. NPDC047079. Next base: position 10,417 of record NZ_JBEYUZ010000031.1, on the reverse strand, counting down.
CAGTCCCGCTTGCAGATGCGGTCCAGAAGGTTCGCCGTGGCCTGCTGGATGCGGGTGTCCGTGTGGCCGGGGCGGTCCAGCGCGGGAGACCAGGCGAACGTTCCGGACGCGAAGACCAGGGCTCCGGAGGGGGCCCGGTACAGGGAGGTCTCCTGATGGCGCAGCACATCCTCGCCGTCCCTGTAGGGGGAGTGGGCGAGGAGGATGCGGCCCTGATGCTCGGGCAGCGGCGCCCGGGGGAAGTAACGGTCCGCCTCCCCGGCGACCATCCCGTCCAGTTCGTCGCCCTCGTGGGCGCCGGTCGACTCCCACAGCCAGTGGTCGGCGTTGCGGACGACGAGGGGGTGGGGCTCGGGGACCCGTCCCGCGTACTGGATACCGATCATCTCCTGCTCGGGACGATCGATTTCCCGCCACAGCGCGGGCTTCCCCGGGCCGCGGCGCTTGCGGCAGGTGAGCAGCCGGTCCGGGACCCCGGACGGCGAGGGGCTCAGCTCCACCTGCCAGTACATGGTGTTGGCGGACAGGAACACCAGCGAGGTGCCGTGCTCGCGGGCGAGTTCCACGCTGCGGCGCATCTGGGCCGACCAGTACTCGTCGTGGCCGGGGAAGACCAGGCCGCGGTAGCGGGTGGTGTCGACGCGGCCCGCGTGCAGATCGCGGGCGTCGGCGTAGGCGATGTCGTAGCCGTAACGTTCGGCCCAGCGGATGAAGTCGTAGGCGTGGCCGACGTGCAGGGGCAGGCCCGCGCCCGCGTACGGACGGTCGAAGGAGACCGTCGTGGCGGCGTCGGCCTCGCCGAGCAGCCGGCCGTTCTCGTCCCAGGCGTGGTAGAGGCTGGCGCCGGTGTGCCCGTCCTCCGGGTAGAGGTTGTACGCCTGCCAGGTGATGTCGGGCAGCAGCAGGAGCAGGTCCGCCGGGCGGCCGTCGCGGACGGTGAAGGGCACGTGGGAGCGGTAGCCGTCGGCCGTGGTGAGGACGGCGACATAGGCGCCGATGCTCCAGAACGAGGGAATCTGCAACCGCCAGGAGAGCCACCAGTGGTGGCAGGAGACCGTGCGGTCGGCGGTCAGCGGAGGGGGCTGGACGATGCCGGAGAGACGGGGACTCGTGGTGATCTTGGATGCCCCGTCGCCGCCGTAGTGCCCGATGCGGTACACGTCGACGGCGAACTCCTGGGGCGGATCGACGGTGATGTGGAAGTCGATGGCATCACCGGGCGCCACCGCGCCCGTCGAGGTGAAGCCCTTGATCTGCCGGTGGACGTCGTCGGCGGAGCGGGGGCCGCCGATGCGGGGCGCCGGGATACGGGCGCCCTTGAGCCCCTGGGACGGGATGTGAGCCGGTGCCGGATCCACGTACCACGGGACCACCTGCCCCGTGTCGTCGAAGTACGTCTCACTTCCCCGGAGCCAGGGAACGGGACCCTGGCCGAAAGGATCCGTCACGGCATGTGCGAGAGCGCCCGACTCCCAGCGGCGGATGTGCTCCGACCCCATGTGATGTCCCCTCCCTCGTCCCCCGTGAGCCGTCCTAAGCTCTTGCCTGGCATGTGCCTTGTGCGCGATCGGTCCCAGCACATCACATTACGCACGCACTCCGTCACCGTTCGTCGTGAATTGACGTGAACGGAATGGGATTCTGCGGCCAGGGGTCGGGCTTGCGGATGCGCGAGGTCCGGCATCTCCGCAGGTGGGTGGCGTGCCGCTGCCGTGGGCCGGAGGTCAGACGAGCCTGACCGGCTTCTCGGGGCGCACGCCCAGGCTCTGGAGCCAGGCGCGCAGCGGGGCCGGGTCGCCCTCCTCGACCAGGGTGAGGACCCTGGGGGCCAGGTCGGCCGTGCGTTCGCCCCTGACCAGGAGGGACGGGCCGTCCAGCCAGTCGAGCCCCGGTGTCGCTCCCGCCGTGTCCATCGCGGCGCAGCAGACCATCGCGGTGACGTGGTCCACGAGCAGTTCCCGGCCGGTGCGGGGCGGCTGGAGCGGGAACAGGGGGAGCACTCCCTCGTCCCAGAGTGCCGGGTCCGGGCCCGGCGCCTGCCCCGTGTCGCCGCCGCCCGGTGCCGGGCCGACGGCCGCCTCCTCCCGCGCCATGGCGGCGCTGAGGCCGGCGACGAGGGCGGCGGCCCGCACACTGGCGACCACGCCGTCGTCGTCGGGGACGGTCGGAGCCGGCGCCTCGTCCTTGGTCCCCGGTGCCCGGACCGTCAGGTACTCCAGCACCCGCTCCAGCGTCGGGCCGTCCGCACCCGGTATCGCCGGGGGCGTGGACCGGTGAACGCCCAGGGCGTCCAGGACGCGCTGGAGGCGGGCCGCGTCCATGCGCCACTTACGGTCGACGACCTCCTCCGGATACTCCTGCCAGCCCACCGGAGCCCAGTCCGGTCCGGGCGCGACCGGGCCGCCGTGGAAGAGCCGGGCCGCGAGCAGTGAGGCCGCCTCGTCGACGAGGCCGGGCTCCTCGAGCAGGTCGCAGGCCGGTCGCTCGCCCAGCCGGGAGGTGAAACCCTCGGCCAGCCGGTCCCGTCGCGACAGCTCCGTCAGCGCCGCGACCACACCCGCGTCCAGTCGCGAGGGCCAGCGGCCCATCCGCCAGGCCGGCAGTGCGACCCGGGTCAGCAGACGGTCCCAGCCCGCGTACGCCAGCCCCACCTGCTCCTGCGCGACGATCCGCAGACCGTAGTCCACAGCCTGTGCACGCTCGGCCGCGGCTGCCGCCACCCCCCGCTCCATCTCCGCCGCGTGCCCCCGGCAGCTCCGCAGCAGCAGCCGGGCCACCCAGCCGACTCCGGCCAGCACCGTACGCACCAGGGCGCCGTGCGCGGGTGCGGACGTCACGGCCACGGCGGCGTCCAGCCCCCGTACAAAACGGCGGGCCGCCGCTATGTCCGGGTGCGCCGACGGGCCCGTGCCGGCCACGACGGGGGCGAGGACCGCGCGCAGCTCGCCCACCCGCATCCACCACAGGAACGGCGAACCTATGACGAGCACGGGCGCTGTCGGGGCCCGGTGGGCACGGGGGGACGACAGGCCGCGTATCCACCGGGCCGCGGCTATCTCGTCCCCGCTGTGGGGCGGCGGGCCGTGGGCGCGATGTGTGCGGTCCTCCAGCCAGCTGTCGCAGTCGGGCGTGAGCGCTATCGCGGAGGGGGCGGGGACGTCCAGGCGGTCGGCCAGGTCACGGACCATCCGGTACAGATCGGGAGCCGCGTTCTCCGCGATCGGGACCGTCGGGCTGACGGCGGGGCGGGAGCGGGCGACGACGAGGGCGATACCGGCGGCCGAGAGCAGGACCACAGCGGCGACGGCGGTCACGACCCAGCGGGCGATCCCCCAGTGCCCGCCGCTGATGTGGCCGGTGGAGTCGCCGACCAGCAGCACGACGGCGACGGCGGCGGGCAGCAGTGCGACGGCCAGTGCCCTGCTGCGGATCCGCAGCACGGCAAGGGCCCGTGAGCGCGCGGCCTGCGCGCCCGCCTCCACACCGATTCCGGTCACGACCGGACGTCACCCCCTCTGTCCCGCCTCTGTCCAGCCCGCCTGCGCCCGGCGCGCCATGCGCCGTGACGGTCTCCGTCGTGTCCGCCGCGGACTTCGTCGACGGACACCCGTGCGTTGCTCACTCCCCCACTGTGGCACCCACCACTGACATCGCAATGCCGGTGGGCCAAGTGCCGGAACGGCTTGCGCCGCACCCTAGTTGGGGCTCCGGCCGTCGTCAGCCGGATGGGGCACCGCTCACTCGATGGAATGGCTTTGGGGAAAGGTGGATGACGCAGGGCGAGGACCAGGCCCGGGTTCGCGCCTTTCCCGCGCACGATGCACGTCCCTTCCCGCGCACGATGTGGGCCCCGGATCCGGAGACGGATTCGGGGCCCATGGGGTTCATCGGCGGGCGGCGGGCTCAGGCCCGGGGGTGGGAGCGGGGCTCGGGGCCCACCGGGAGCGGGGGCGCGCCTGGGGAGCGGGCTGGGCTCAGGCGCCGGTGTGGGCGGCGGACTGGGCGGCCTTCGCCGCGATGTCCGTACGGTGCTGGGAGCCCTCGAGCCGGATGCGGTCCACCGCCACGTACGCCCGCCGGCGCGCCTCGGCGAGGTCCGTGCCGGTCGCCGTGACGGACAGCACACGACCGCCCGCGCTCACCACCGCGTCGCCCTCGCGCCTGGTGCCCGCGTGCAGGACGTACGCGTGCGGGGCATCCTCGGCAGCCACCTCGTCGAGACCGGTGATCGGGTCTCCGGTGCGGGGGGTGCCCGGATAGTTGTGCGAGGCCACGACCACGGTGACGGCCGCGTCATCGCTCCAGCGCAGGGGGCCGACGTCGGCGAGGGTGCCGTTCGCCGCGGCCAGCAGGACACCGGCGAGCGGGGTCTTCAGCCGGGCAAGGACGACCTGGGTCTCCGGATCGCCGAAGCGGGCGTTGAACTCGATGACCCGCACGCCGCGCGAGGTGATCGCCAGGCCCGCGTACAGCAGACCGGAGAACGGGGTGCCACGGCGGCGCATCTCGTCGACCGTCGGCTGGAGAACGGTCTGGCGGACCTCCTCGACCAGCTTCGGATCGGCCCACGGGAGCGGCGAGTACGCACCCATGCCGCCGGTGTTCGGCCCCTCGTCCCCGTCCAGGGCGCGCTTGAAGTCCTGCGCGGGCTGGAGCGGGAGGACCGTCTCGCCGTCGGTGATGGCGAACAGGGACACCTCGGGGCCGTCCAGGAACTCCTCGATGACGACCCGCTCGCAGTGGGCCGCGTGCGCTCGGGCGGCGTCGAGATCGGCGGTGACGACGACGCCCTTTCCGGCGGCGAGGCCGTCGTCCTTCACGACGTACGGGGCGCCGAAGGCATCGAGCGCCGCCTCGACCTCGTCGGCGCCGGTGCAGACGTACGAACGCGCGGTGGGCACGCCCGCCGTCGCCATCACGTCCTTGGCGAACGCCTTGGAGCCCTCCAGCTGCGCGGCCTCCTTGGACGGCCCGAACACGGGGATCCGGGCCGCGCGCACGGCGTCAGCGACACCCGCGACGAGCGGAGCCTCGGGGCCCACGACGACCAGCCCGACACCGAGCTCCGTGGCCAACGCGGCCACGGCGTCTCCGTCGAGGGCGTCGACCCGGTGCAACTGGGCCACCTCGGCGATGCCCGCGTTGCCGGGGGCGCAGTGCAGGGCGGTGACCTGGGGGTCGAGGGAGAGGGAACGGCACAGGGCGTGTTCGCGGGCACCGCTACCGATGACGAGGACCTTCACGGGGTCAGCCTAACGGTCGCGAGGCGATGACCTTGTGGGGGCCACCGAAGGGAGTCCGGGCGGACGTTTGTGGCTTTACCCAAGAGGTGCCCTGGACAGGGGCAGGCCACCGCCGCTGGCTCCGACTCCTCGCTTATCCGTTTATTCGTTTTATTCGTTGGAGAACTCCTCCACCACGGTGGCGCCCAGCTCCCGGACGATCAGTTCATGACCGGAAAGGGCCGTCTCGTCGAGGTCGGGGTCGTCGTCCTCCGGCATGTCGTCCTCGGGGGCGACCACGTGCCGCGTCGGGGCGGGGGAAGCTGCCTGGGACGGGGCGGAGGCGGGCCCGGCCGGTGCCGGGGCCGCCGGTGCGGCCGGGCGCGCTGCCGGTGCCGACTGCTGGGGGGCGGGGCGCGGCGGGGCCGGAGCTCCCGCGCCGTAGCCGCCGCCCCCACCGGCGTTGACGCCACCACCGGCATTGAAGCCGCCGCCGGAGCCGGAGCCACCGGAGGCCGGCGGGGCCGAGCCGCCCGACGGGTCGACGATCGCCTCGATCTTCCACTGCACGGTGAACTGCTCGGCCAGGGCCTGCCGCAGGACGTCCTCGCTGCCGCTGCTGAGGAAGTTGTCCCGGGCGCCCGCGTTCACGAAGCCGAGTTGCAACGTCGTCCCGTCGAAGCCCGCCACCTGCGCGTTCTGGCTCAGCAGGATCCAGGTGAAGCGGCGGCGGTTCTTGACCACCTCCAGGATGTTCGGCCAGAGCATGCGCGGGTCGAGGCCGCCCGGTGCCGGAGCGGAACCCGGGGGCGGCCCGGAGGAGGCGGCCGGGGCGGATGCGGCGGGGGCGGGCGCGGCCGGACGGCCTGACGACGGAGGGGCGGAGGCCGGGCGGCCCGACGATGGCGTGGCCGGGGCCTGCCCCCCGCCCGCGGGCGCAGCCGTAGGCCATCCGCCGGGCCGTCGGCCGCTACCGCTGCCGGCGGCGGTGGCCGTGGGCCAGGCGCCGGGGGCGGCGGGGCCCGGGGCGGCCTGCGCCTGGGGCTGAGCGGGGGCAGCGGCGGTCGGAGGTTGAGCCGCGGCGGCGGGAGCCGTCTCCCGGGGCGCGGAAGGCGGGGTCGTGACGGGCGTCGCCCCACTGTCGTGGCCACCCGGGCCCCCGGCGCCGTACGCGCCCGAGCCCGCGCCCGGGCCGGGACCCGGCGCACCGCCCGGCCCCGAGGCCCCGGTTCCGCCGGCCCGCACCGCGGCCCGGGCCGCAGCGGCACCGCCGCCTGGCGGAACGGGCGCCGCGTCCTGCGGCACCGGTCCTCCGGCCGTCGGGCCATGCGCTCCGGGACCCGGGACGTAGCCCATGGCGGGGCCCGCGCCGCCGGAGAAGTCGACGCCCCGCTCCAGCCGGTCCAGGCGGGCCATGACCGACCGCTCGTCCGCGTATGCGGCGGGCAGCAGCACGCGCGCGCAGATCAGCTCGAGCTGGAGCCGCGGCGAGGTGGCTCCCCGCATCTCGGTGAGCCCCTCGTTGACGAGGTCGGCGGCGCGGCTGAGCTCGGCCGGGCCGAACACGCCCGCCTGGGCCTGCATGCGCTCCAGTACGTCGGCCGGGGCGTCGATGAGCCCCTTCTCGGTGGCGTCGGGCACGGCGGCGAGGATCACCAGGTCCCGCAGCCGCTCCAGCAGGTCGGCGACGAACCGGCGGGGATCGTTGCCCCCCTCGATGACCCGGTCCACGACCTCGAAGGCGGCGGCCCCGTCCCCGGCCGCGAAGGCCTCCACGACGGAGTCGAGGAGCGAGCCCTCCGTGTACCCCAGCAGCGAGGTGGCCATGGCATAGGTCACACCCTCCGCGCCGGCCCCCGCCAACAGCTGGTCCATGACGGACATGGAGTCACGCACGGACCCCGCGCCGGCGCGCACGACGAGCGGCAGGACCCCGTCCTCGACGGGGATGGCCTCCTTCTGGCACACCTCGGCGAGGTAGTCCCGCAGGGTCCCCGGCGGGACGAGCCGGAAGGGGTAGTGATGGGTGCGCGAGCGGATGGTCCCGATGACCTTCTCCGGCTCGGTGGTCGCGAAGATGAACTTGAGGTGCTCGGGCGGCTCCTCGACGACCTTCAGCAGCGCGTTGAAACCGGCCGACGTGACCATGTGGGCCTCGTCGATGATGTAGATCTTGTACCGGCTGCCCGCGGGTCCGAAGAAGGCCTTCTCGCGCAGGTCACGGGCGTCGTCCACACCACCGTGCGACGCGGCGTCGATCTCGATGACGTCGATGGACCCCGGTCCGTTCCTCGCCAGGTCACGGCAGGACTGGCACTCGCCGCACGGAGTCGGCGTCGGGCCCTTCTCGCAGTTCAGGCACCGCGCCAGAATGCGCGCGCTGGTCGTCTTGCCACAGCCGCGGGGCCCGCTGAACAGGTACGCGTGATTGACCCGGTTGTTCCGCAGCGCCTGCTGCAGCGGGTCAGTGACATGCTCCTGCCCGATGACCTCGGCGAAGGACTCCGGGCGGTAGCGGCGGTACAGCGCGAGAGACGACACGCTTACGAGGTTATAGGCGCCCACTGACAACACGCCCCGCCCGGAGCGGCTCCCCCACCAGGGCCGCCCGGCCCCTCCCGGAAAACACAGAAGACCCCTCACGCACCCGCCAGAGCCAACCTACCCTTGCTGCCTTCCGGCCCTGGGGGAGTTCAGTCAGATAGCGCCGCGTGAGGGGCTGAGCCCCAGCCTACCTGATCGCCCGGGCCCCGAACGAGTTCGCTAGCACTCCCCGGCGTCATGTAATGTTTCCGGCGGAGGATTCGCCTAGAGGCCTAGGGCGCACGCTTGGAAAGCGTGTTGGGGGCAACCCCTCACGAGTTCGAATCTCGTATCCTCCGCCAGTGCCTCACCGGGCACGATGTCGAAGGGCCCCACCGTTCGCGGTGGGGCCCTTCGACGTGCGTGGTCTCAATTTTGGTCTCAATTGCCTCCGGAGGAGCCCCACAGCTTCTCGCCGACCTGATCCGCGACCTTCCGGAGCATGAGCCCCGTCACATGCATGTAGCGGGCCCGCATCCGCGCGGCGCGACCAGGCTCCCAGCCCATGATCGCGTCCACGATGACATCCGGGACACCGAGCACGGGGAGAACTGTGGCCGCCGCGTGGCGAGCGTCATCAAGGCGCCCGTCCCGCACACCCGCGTCCGTAAGCAGCCGCTTCACACGTGGTAGTCGGTGTTCGGGCTCAGCGGCCCGCCAGTCGGCGAGGCGAAGACGTAGCCATTGTCCTCCCAGTCGGCCCCGGCCTCCCGGCGCTGCTCGTCCCGCTCCTCCTGGTGGCGGCGAAAGAGGCTGATCAGCGGGTCGGGCAGACCGACCGTGCGGCGACCGGCGCGAGACTTGGTGGCGTGCCGGAGGCGTTCGGCCGAGGCCGCCACGTCCGCCGGCTCCTGCACTCCAGCCGCACCACGTATGCGGCCCCGGCGGTCTCACTCGCCGCCGAGAAGCAGGGGTCGGTGCTTCTGACCTCGGGCAGCTCGCTGGACTCCGCGGCGGCCACCGAACTGAAGCGGTCCCTGCTCGTATCCTCCGCAGCCGCCTACCAGGGCAAAGGACCGGCTCAGGTCGCCTGCTGGAACGTCGGCTTCGAAAGAGCCTGGGTGATCTCCTCGTAGGCAAGCACCCAGGGACGCCTGCCATCCTGGATACGGGCGATCACGCCGTCCACCACGGCAGGAGCGACGGTCGTGGCAAGGCCCAGGAGCGTGGACAGGTCCGGCGACAGGCCAAGGCCGGCGGCGGTCGAACCCAGTCCGATGCCGACCCCGATCCACTGCATGGAGCGTGCTCTGCGAGCCGAGCGTGCCGTCATGCGGTGCTGGCGGGCCATCTCACGCTGAAGCACGTCACGCAGGTCTGTCCCGTCAGAAGAGGCGCCATCGACCGTGCGGGAGAAGGACAGCCGTGCGTCCTGCCGTCGTTCCCGGACCGTGAGTACGGTGTCGATCACCTGTCGGATCGCGTCTTGATGCGTGTGTCGAGCCAACGCCGGAACTTGAACCAGATAGCGGAGGAACGGTTCGATCGGATCGCTTTCGACCAGGGGTGCAGCCCAACGCCCGTTCACGGAAGCATCTGCTCGGCCGGCCAGGGAAACCGCCGACTTGGGCAGCTCGCGAATCATATGCGGAGGGTCGAACAGCGTCGGGACCAGGTAGTAACGCATTGCCACCCAGCGGCGGAACAGCGTGGTGTGCGCGGGCAGGTGAGCGGATGCGACATCGACGAAACGCTCGCGGGTGTCGGCGGGACAGGTGGCGTACTGCTCGCGGACGCGATCGAGTTTGGGCAGCCGCAGCGCCACGCCGTCCACCGCGAACATGTAGCCGCAGGGCACCGCTCCGGCCGAGATCCTCCATGATCAGCGCATGAAACACTGCGCCCTGGCTGCTGGACCTGAAGGAACGCACAGCTGCGGCATGTTCGTCGAGCCAGACGGCACGTGGCAATGCATCGGGGGAATAACTGCCGTGGTTGCGTGCCAGATCCTCGAAACTGTTGACGCCCTCATAGCGGTCGACACACACCAGGCCGGCCTCCAGCAACTGCGGTGCCAGACGTAAGGCCTGATACAGGGCACCACCGCTGAGGACATACCGGGTGGCCACGTGCACGCGCTCTGCGAACAGGCTGTACGCGAGGAGTCGTGCCACGACATCGGTTGCGCTGAGCTGCCGAGCGGCAGCGTCGCCGTGCGCCAAGGGGTAGAAGGGGTCGCCGAGGTTCATCACGATGTCACGGGTGTTGGCCACGCTCAATCCCAATCTCTCGACCGATACGCAGGCGCACGGCGCGATCGGCGGTGCCAGGAAGAGTCAGCCTCTGGTCACGGACGTCTTGGGATCCTCAGGGAAGCGCGCCCCCTTGGAAACCATCCAGGTACGGAACTGCTGATGAGGGATCACCTCGACGGGGACCGCTTCTGCGGACTTCCGAGGTGACGGAAGAGAACGCTGTCGCAGCCCTCGCAGTACTTGACGTTGCTCTCGTACAGGCGGCGCGCCTGGTCCGCTGTTGAGTCGCGAGTGCGGACAAGTGCGTGGCACCGCCAGCCGGCTAGGGCCTGTACGGAGTCGTGATCACCATGCTGGTACAACTTTCGTGTGGCGAGGCGTGAACTGAGTGACGACGATTGGGCGTTGGTCGAGCCG
>NZ_JBEYUZ010000030.1:0-51912 GCF_040643755.1 Streptomyces sp. NPDC047079 | reverse complement strand
ACCCAAGACCCTTCACCTGGACGAAGACCGCTGACGAGATCTTCGAACGCCTCACCGGATATCTGAACCGAATCAAAGACTCAGGACACTAGGCTTCGATGTCCTGGGCGTAGACGTGGATCCGAGCAAGATCGAGAAGCTCGACTCGGGCGTGGTGCCCTTCTTCGAACCTGGCCTTGCCGAGCTGCTGACCAAGGCTCTGGACTCTGGACGACTGCGCTTCACCACGAGCTTTGCAGAGGCCGCCGAGTTCGGCGACATCCACTTCATCTGCGTCGGCACGCCCCAGCAGCGGGGTTCGGACGCAGCCGACCTTCGGTACGTGGAGAGCGCGGCTACTGAGCTTGCCAAGCACCTGGAGCGCCGCGCACTGCTGGTCGGCAAGTCGACCGTCCCGGTCGGTACCGCCGGACGGCTCGCTGAGCTTGTCAAGCGCATCGCTCCAGCTGGTGACCAGGTGGAACTTGCCTGGAACCCCGAGTTCCTGCGTGAGGGCTACGCCGTGGACGACACGATGCGCCCCGACCGGCTGGTGTTTGGCGTCTCCTCGGCCTGGGCCGAGAAGCAACTGCGCGCCGCTTTCGCCCCTGTCGTTGCCCAGGGCACACCGGTCGTAGTGACCGACCTGACGACCGCGGAGCTGGTCAAGGTCGCCGCCAACTCCTTCTTGGCCACGAAGATCTCTTACATCAATGCTATGGCCGAGGTCTGTGAGGCCACCGGCGGCGATGTGATTGGGCTTGCTCAGGCACTGGCATACGACGACCGGATCGGTGGCCGCTTCCTCAAGCCCGGCCTTGGCTTCGGTGGCGGCTGCCTCCCCAAGGACATCCGAGCGTTTGCACACCGCGCGGATGAGCTCGGCGTCGGCCAGGCGGTCGCCTTCCTCCGTGAGGTGGACGCCATCAACCAGCGCCGCCGCGCCCGCACCGTGGATCTTGTTAGCGCATTGGCCAGAGGTCACCTCGCCGGCGCCAAGGTGACCGCCCTCGGTGCTGCCTTCAAACCCAACTCCGACGACATCCGCGACGCTCCGGCTCTCGATGTTGCCAAAATGCTGCACCAGCTGGGCGCTCACGTCACCGTCGTCGATCCCGCCGCCACCGACAACGCCAAGCGGAGTTTCCCGGAGCTCTCCTACTCCACCGACGCTCTGCTTGCCGCCACCGGCGCTGACGTTGTCGTCCTGCTGACCGAATGGAAGGAGTTCCGCCTCATCGACCCTGAGGTCATGGGTGCCGTCGTCGCTCACCGTCGCATCGTCGACGGTCGTCACGCCCTCGACCCCGCCCAGTGGCGGGCCGCCGGCTGGGAGTACCGATCTCTTGGCAGCCCGTAAGGCGCGTGGCGGCCAGGGGCGCTCAGCATGTTGACCAGCCTGCGCGGCGGACTACCTCGAATGCTTGGTGAACTCTGGGTAGCGACCGCTGGAACAGCTGGGCGGTGCAGAACGTCTCGGCAGTAGCCCTGGCAACATCCTTTAGTCTTCACATAAGATGACCACACCATCTACACACTTACTTCACTCCTGGGGGGGAGTCTTCACATGTCTGATGGACAGCAACTTGCTGCAACTGGTGCCGGTGGCCTCACGGTCGCTGGTGTGACGATCTACACAGGCTGGTGGATGCTCGCGCTGGCCGCTGGCGTCGTCCTTGCGGGTGTTCTGGTCACCCGCGTGGGCTTCCGTAGGCGCCAGTCCGTGGGCGAGGAGTGAGCCGCACTAAGCGCGGCCAGACCCCGGTGCTGTCTGCACGGCAGCACCGGTCCGGCATGGTCCTCATCGGCATCTGCGGTCTTGCCATGCTGACTGTCTGGACTGCCCACCACGCGCTAGTGGTCTCCAATTGGGACTCCAAGACCACCGGCCGCCTCGCCTTTGTGTGGCTTGGCATGTTCCTGCTTTTCGCGCTCCAGGTCATGCTTTACCACCTGGACCGCCCTACCCGTGTACCGGCCAGGGCGCAAGAGCGCCTGCACCGACTGCACGTTTCGATTCTCATGCCGGTCTACAACGAGGACCCCGGCTACTTGAAGCTCGGCCTGGAATCCTTCCTCCAGCAGACTCGTCGTCCGAACAGCGTCCACGTCGTCGATGACGGCTCAACCACCACCGAGTATGCCGAGGTACGCGACTGGTGGCTCCAGGCAGCACGGCAAGCCGGGGTCAAGACAACGTGGCAGCGTATTCCAAACGGTGGCAAGCGCCACGCGCAGGCGAGAGGAGTGGAGGTCAGCCCGGACGCCGACATCTACATCACCGTGGATTCAGACTCCTACCTGGATCCTCGCGCGGTGGAGGAGATCCTCAAGCCGTTCTCAAAGCGGCGTGTGCAGTCCGTTGCCGGCATCGTTATCGCGACGAACAACCTTGGCCCCAAGCGCCCGATCTACGCGCCCCCGCTGAGGGGGGCCTCTCGCAAGGCGGTGCGCCAGTCCAAGCGTCAGCACCGCAGGGCTGTTCTGCACTGGCGCAGTAGCCAGCTCCTAGCCCGTACCACGGACCTGTGGTTCGTCACTTCGCAGATGGTCGACCGCTCCGGGCAGTCCGCGGTAGGCGCCGTCATGGTTAACTCCGGCCCGCTTGCGGCCTACCGTGCCAGCGTCGTCCGCGACAACCTTGGCTCCTACCTCAACGAGACGTTCATGGGACGGGGGGTGGCCTTCAGTGACGACAGCATGCTGACGCTGTACGCGCAAGAGCGCGGCCTGACTGTCCAACAGACCACGGCGATCGTGTTTACGGCGATGCCGGAGCGCTGGAACCACTTCGGCCGGATGTACCTGCGATGGATGCGTGGCTCGACGATCCGCTCCATTTGGCGAATGCGCTACCTGTCGCTAGCGCGACCGGCCTTCTGGCTGCACGCCATACGATGGACCCAGATGGTGCTCACCCAGATGGTGACCATATGGCTGCTCGTTGTGGAGCCTGTCGCCTATGACGACGTGCCGCCGCTGAGCATGTTGTGGATTCCGTTTCTTCTCGGCTGGGCTCAGGGCTTGCGTTACCTGGGCATCATTCGCACCGATGAGCGGATTCGCTCCCGGTTCCTGACCTGGCTGATGATGCCTGTAGCAATCATCATGGCGTGGACCTGGTTCCGATGGCTGCGCTGGTACGGCATCCTGACCTGCGCCCGGACAGGCTGGGGAACTCGCGAAAACGGCGCGGAGGTCTCCCTCGGGGGAGGAACGCCAGCAGCAGATCCCTCCGTTGCACCTTCCGCTCCAGAGCCGAATTCGTTGTACGCCAACATGGATCCCTGGGACGAGTCCGCGCTGCAGACACAGCAGTACCGGGCCCCGATAGTTTCACCTTCCTGAACGTCAGCCCTCGGCGCCGGTCCGGCGCCGAGGGCACTGATGGTCGCCACGCTCGGATCGCTGTTGGGGGTGACGGCCGACTGGCCCCATGGCCCTGCTTGACGCGGGTCCCGGTTCCGGATAGGTGCGTAGACCTTCCGCAAAGCCGTGGGGCCGACCGTCCCAGCCGCGAAGTGCCCCTTCTCTGGCATCAGGCGGTTGAGTGCTGTGTGCGTGGCACTGGTGCCGACCGAGCTGGAGCGGGGCGGAGAGAGGAGCGCAGGCCCGGCCGGGGGTCGGGTCGCGCGGGGAGCGGAGCGAGTCTCAATGACGAAGTCAAGCTGCTTGTGTGACCGGTGGCACAGGGATGAATGCGACCGCGCAAGGCGCGCACATCTCAATCGGCAGCCAGGGCGCCCCGAAGGACGCGGCGGCCACTCGCTTCGAGCCACGCGCGCCACAGGGGTTCAGCGTGGGCCCGCGATGGACCTTCGGGTCCGATTGATCATGTTGTGAGCCTCCGTTCCGTACACGGCGGACTGCCTCAGGGTCTTCCAGACCCGCATGTAGGTGGTGACGGACTCGGCGTCATCGAGCCAGAGTTCCGCATGCCAGTCCTCGGCGATCACGAGCCGGTCGTCCAGGACCCAGAAGCCGTTGGCGGCGGGAATCCTCAGCGATGTCGCGAGAGGGATGATGCCAAGCTCCACGGTGTCCATGCCGATGACACCTGTGAGGCGGTCAAGTTGGTTGGAGAGGACGGACGGGGGACAGATCAAGGCGTGGAGCGCCGCTTCCCACACCAGGGCGTGGAACCGGCGGCCCGCCTCGTAGAGCCATTCCTGACGCCGCATGCGGGCACGGACCGCGGCATCGGTGTCGCGGACCGAGCCCTGTAGTTCGGCGTAGCGCAGGAAGATGTGCCGCGCGTAGTCGGCGGTTTGCAGCATGCCCGGGATCACGGACTCTTCCCATGCGTAGATCGCAGTCGACCGCGCGACCTCGATGTTCCAGCTGTCCTGTACAGGACGGTGCCCTGCGGCCAACTGCCGGCGCCATGAGCGGATGTGCGACTCGAACCCCTTGAGGCGAGCTTCTAGTTCCTCAAAGGCGCCTGGCTGGCCGACGCCTTCAGCCCAGGCCCGCAGGTCTTCGCTGGTCGCTGTCTGCTTCCCGCCCTCAAGCTTGTAGATCTTGGAGTGCGGCCAGCCGAGCCGCTGGGCAAGCTGCGTACCGGTGAGCCGACCGCCAGGGGCCGAAAGCCTCAGTTCCCTCAGCCGCAGTCCGAGGGCCTCCCTGGCTTGCTGGAAGTCTGTGCTCACCGGGTCCGTCGCTAGTTGCTCGTGGCGAGCTGCGCAGCGAACTGGTCGAACGGCACCGATCCGTGGACGGCCGCGTCGCGGACCTGGCAGTACCGCAAGACCTCGGCAGGCTCCGTGATGACCTCAACGTCGTGGAAGGCGTCCTCGTCATCGAAGCGCAGCACCGCCACCAATCGGCTGTCGAAGATCCAGAAGTCCTCGGCGGGTAGCCGGAGCCGTTCCGCGTCCTCCCGCCACAGATTCCGCACGTCCTCACCGGTCGCCGCGTTGCACTTCGCGTAGCTCAGGAGAAACAACTGCCCCTCGGTCGGTGGGTTGTCGACTACGCGAACCCGCCCCACGTACTTGCCCGCCGACGTCTGCCGACGGATGTTCGCGCACCAGTCGCTCTCAAGGTCGCACGGGGCTGTGCGGGTCGCGAGGAATTCCGCGTAGTCGGGGTCCTCGCGGTCTGATGCGTAGCCGTGTCGGGTCTCGAGGTGCCAGGCCGAGTGATCGAAGTGGTTGAAGAGCTGGCCGAATTCGGCCAAGTCGATCAGCTTGGGCACGCGGGTGACCTCCTTGGGGCCGTGGTTGACGAGTAGTTCTCGCGGCACGATCACTGCGGCGTCGCCGGGCCCGAAGTGCTGGAGCTGGGCGACGTCTTCGGGATCGGTGAGGGGGGTGCCCTGGACCACGATGTCACCCGTGTCCAAGTCCTCGTGAACGGCGGGGCATCCACCGTTCTTGCTGTCGGTGCCGTTGAAGCGCAGTCGCCGCATGTCGCCTCCCATGGTGGGGCCCTGTCGCCATCAGCATCGCCAGCCCTGACGTCCCCGGACTACAGGGTGCACCCGGCCATTCGAGACCACACGAGAACATTCGGCCAGGCCGCGAGAACATTCGAGAACATCGCATCGGCGCCGCCCGGACCCTGTCCTTACGGTCTGGTCCATGGTCACAAGCGACGGCGTTGATCCCTTCCCGGCCGTGGAGTCCCTGCGAGCGGCGCTCGATGATGCCGGAATCGTGCTCGAGGTGCTGGCACTTCCCGCCCTCGACGGGCTCACCGATGACCAGACGCGCGGCGCGACCTGCGTGTGGCACGGCGGTGACAGGCTGACCGCCGAGACGGCGATCCCTCTCGGCGAGCACATGAGCCCGCTCAGCGGCGTCACCTCCCTGCTGCGCTGGTTCCCTCGAGCCTGTCGTACCTGCGTCGCCGACCGGGCGCACCGCGGTCTCCTCGTGCACGCACCGATGTGCGACCTGTGTGCCGACGAGGCCGGCCAGTGCCCGATCGGACGAGGGCTGTACCGGCTGGTCAGGGAGTACCGCCGATGATGTGTGCACGTTGTGACGAGCCGATCAGGGACGGCGAGGAGTTGGAGCGGGTGGATAATCCGGGCGCAACCGGCGCCGGCACCGCCCTCTTCCTGCACAAGGAGCTGTGCCGACGCACCCCGGCTCCGACAGGCCCGTCCGACTGGGGTCGTTGAAAGACCCTAGTAGGGCTTGGTCAGGTTCGTATCGCTGTGGGTATGTCGCGGTGGCAGGTGGGGCAGGTGCCGGCCCAGAGGTCGAGGAGTGTCTGCATCTCGCGGACGACCTGGTAGAGGCTCAGGCCAGCGCCGGATCTTTTGGGTCTCGTGCCAGCCGTTGCAGGGTGCAGAAGGCGTGGGCTGCGGAGACGAGGGTGACGTGGTGGTGCCAGCCGTTCCAGGTGCGGCCTTCGAAGTGGGCCAGTCCCAGGGCCTGTTTCATTTCCCGGTAGTCGTGCTCGATGCGCCAGCGGAGCTTGGCCAGTCGGACCAGGGTGGCCAGGGGCATGCCGGAGGGCAGGCTGGACAGCCAGAACTGCACCGGTTCGGGCTCGGTGGCGGGCCATTCGGCAAGCAGCCACTGCTCGGGCAGTTCGGCACCCTGTGGCCTGGCGGATCTCGCGTCCGGCAGGCCGGATGCGCAGGGCGACGAAACGCGAGTGCATGCGCTTGAAGCCGCTGCGCCCCGTGCCCGGCCGGGAGCCCTCGCGCCAGGACACCGGCCGGGCCGCCTGCCGGCCGGCCTGCAGGACCAGTTCCTTGACCGTCATCGGCTTATCCGGATACGCCGCCACCGGCGGGCGGCCGGTGCCCTGGTAGGGCGGGATGATCGGCCGCGCATGTCCCAGGTGAGCGGTGAGCCGGGAGGAGACACCGACCGCGTAGGCGAGTTTCCGCTCCTCCAATCCCAGGCGGAAGGCGGTGGCGTCACCGTATCCGGCGTCCGCGACGACCAGGGGGACCTCGACGCCCCAGCTGCGGGCCTCGTCGATCATGTCCAGGGCCAGCTGCCACTTCTCCACATGGCCGCACTCGGCGGGGATGCCACAGCGCTGGCGGCGGGCAACCCGGGCCGGATCGGCCTCCGGCGAGGCGGGATCCCAGGAGGCGGGCACGAACAGCCGCCAGTCGATCGCGGCCGAGGCGCCGCGGGAGCCGCTGGTGGAGCGTGTGGAGCTGGTGGCCCAGGCAGGGGGGAACGGCGGACCTCAGCCCTTCTTCAGCAGCAGCTCCGTGTTGCGGTCGCGGGGGTCGCCCTGGAGGGTGAGGGAGCCTTCGTGGGCGTTGAATGAGAGCTCGCGGTAGAGGGCGGCGAGGCCGGTCTGAGACAGGTCGGTGAAGTTCGTGCGGTGCGGGGCGGCGGACTCGATCAGGGTGGTGTGCAGGGAGAGTGTGCCGTCCTTGTTGTCCACCAGCTCGATGACCCGGGCGAGTTGGGGGAAGTCCACGTGGGAGGCGGTGGAGATCTCCCAGAAGGAGTGGCCGCCGCTGCCGGTGTGCGGGGTGATGGTGTTGCGGTGCACATGGCCGTTGACCCAGGCGACGACGTTGCGGTGCCGGCCGAGCAGGGCGAGCAGTTCGTCGCCGTTGTAGCGCTTCTCGTTCGGGCGGGCGGGGTCGGGTCGCGGGGTGGACATCGAGGTGCTGGTGTAGTGGCTGAAGACGATGGCGTACTCGTCCTTGTGCGCGTTCAGGGTGCGCTCCAGCCAGGCCATCTGGGCCGCGCCGATCGAGCCGCTGAAGTTGCCCTGCGGGTCGGTGGTGTCGAGGCTGATGCCGACTACGTGGTCGGAGACGCGGAAGGAGTAGTACTGGGTGCCCTCCGCGAGGTTGGCCTGCGTGTAGCCGTGGCCGACCGGGCCGGGGCCGGTGTACGCCGGGTCGAGGTGGGCCTTGACGTACTCGGCGGGCGTGAACAGGGCGCGCCGCTCGTCCGGGGTGACCCGGCGCATCGCGCGCGTGTGGGACTTCAGCAGGTCGCGCAGACCCAGGCCCTTGGGGTCGGAGCCGTCGTTGATGCCCTGCTGCAGCTTGCGGGCCTCGGCGGCGGTCACGGTGAACAGCTTGCGGTCGCCGGTGGCGAACTCGGTGAGGTAGGAGTCCCCGTGCCCGAAGCAGCCGACCAGGATGGAGTCGTGGTTGCCGACGGTGGAGTACCAGGGAAGGTTCAGGCCGGGGCTGCGCACCTCGCGGGTCGCTGCCCGCAAGAAGCTCTCCAGGTGCGGGAAGCCGCCCTGCTTGTACTTGTCGCGGACGGTGGAGTCGGGCTGCCAGTACTGGCTCAGGCCGCTGTTCATGGCGCCCTCGTAGTGGCGCGGGTCGCCCGAGTCGGGGGTGACGCGGCCGCCGCTGAGCACCTTCAGGTACCAGTCCAGCTCGATGCGGGAGTTGTTGTCGGTGTTGTCGCCGGTGGTGATGGCGAACTCCAGTGGGCTGCCGGTGACCGGCGCGCCGCGCAGCGCGTTGACCCGCTCGACCAGGGAGATCGCGCCCTGCACGGTGAGCGCCTCCTGCGGGCGCCAGGAGTGCGGCGACGCGGCTTGCAGGAACTCCGTGCGCAGCGGGTGCTGGCTGTCCATCACATGGAGGTCGGTGAGCTGCACGAACGCGGCGAGCGCGGTACGTCGCCCGGCGCGACCGGCCTTGGGCGCGGCCAGTTCGCTGCGCACGACCCGGCTCCAGCCGGGGCCGTCGCCGAGGCGGCGGTAGCCGGAGCTGTTACGGGCGGCTGCGACCGTGGCGAGCGTGGTGCCCTTCGTGTACGGGGCGAGGGGCGCGGTCGGCGCCTGCCGGGAGTGGGCGACGGGCACCTCCCTCTGGGCCGGGCCGCCGGCGGCCCGGCTCTCCTCGGGCCGCAGGGCGAGCCCGGCGCCCGCGGTGAGGGACGCCGCCCCGGCAGCGAGCAGGGCGCGACGATGCAGAGCAGTCGTCGTGGCGACAGAGCGTGTGCGCGACATGGAGCAGTCCCCCCGATGCGAACGCGTCAGCAGTGGTCGCGGGGCCGTCGCTATCGCGAACGTCCCGCTCTCTCTGGATCGTTGGCACCCGGGGTGACCTGCGCGCGAACGTGAACGCAACGCACGACGCCGATCACCGTACGTGGATCTTGAACTACCCTGGGCGTTCACGACCGCTCGTCGGATGGCCGGGGGGCGGTCACTCCCTGTTCATGTCACGGGATACCGGCCTCATCTCCCCGGGCGTGCGGCCCGGAGAGGCGCTGTGTCCAAGTCGCATCGCCCGAGGGTGGTCAAGGCGTACCAACAACTACTGCGCGCCCTCACGAACACGGCCGTCCCGAACTCACAAACTCCATGGAGAGCCGGAACCGGCGTGCGGGCCCGGCCGGAATTTCGCTTGCTCGTCATCTCCGGGCCGCCATTGACGCCGTGACGCGCTCGCTGCGATCCAGTTCAGTGGAGCGCCCCCCCGCAACCGGATCTGAGAGAGGACGCAAGTTGGGACGCATGCTGAAGCGCGGGCTCATCACGCTCGTCGCCGTGGGTCTTGCCTCTTCCGTAGTGCCCGTCGCCACGGCATCGGCGGCCACCGACCCATTGACGCTCGCCGTGTTCGGAGACTCGCCGTACGGCAAGTCGGCGTACGCACCCGCGGGCCAGACGGCCGACACCTCGCAGTTCCAGAAGACTCCGGCGTTCATCGGCACCGTCAACAGTGACCCGAAGGTCAGCGAGGTCGTCGACGTGGGCGACATTCACTCGGGCAAGGAGTTCTGCACCGAGGACTACAACGCCTCGATCGCGTCCGCGTGGCAGAGCTTCACGAAACCGCTCGTGTACACGCCGGGGGACAACGAGTGGGCCGACTGCCACAAGGCGTCAAGCCTCAGCTCGCCCGGCCAGGGTGGCGGCTTCTACGACTCCACCTCAGGTGCGATCAACTACATCGGCGCAACCGGCCTGTCGACCAACCCGGCGGACTGCGTCAGCTACCACTGTGGCGACCCACTCGGCAACCTCGCCGAAGTCCGGCAGGACTTCTTTGCGCGGCCCGGCCACACCCTCGGCAGCGGGACACTGAAGGTGGTCTCCCAGGCCACCGCCTACGACCCGGGGCACCCGGCCGACGCGCAGTACGTCGAGAACGTGAGGTGGACGCAGAACGACATCACCTTCGTGACCATCAACGCGCCGGGCGGCTCGAACAACGACGCCGACCCCTGGTACAAGGTGCCGACCGCGACTCAGGCGCAGACCGACGAGCGGACCAACCGGACTGCGGCCGACGTCCGCTGGCTCGATGCCGCCTTCGCCGACGCGCGGGCCAAGCACTCCAAGGCCGTGGTGATCTCGGTCCAGGCCGACATGTGGGACCTCGACGGCAAGACCAAGGACCACCTCACGAACTACGAGCCGATCATCAGCGAGGTCGCGGCGAAGACGGCCCAGTTCCGCCGCCCCGTGCTGATGCTCAACGGCGACTCGCACCTGTACCGCTCGGACAACCCGCTGTCGCCGACGGCGACGTGCACCGGCGAGACGGACCCGGCCACCGGCGCCGGCGTGTGCGCCCACGACCCGGGCAACAACGCGTGGAACGAGCACCCGTACTACAACGTCCCGAACTTCCACCGGATCGTCGTGCACGGCAGCACCACCCCGCTGGAATGGCTGAAACTGACGGCCGACCCGAACGCCAACTACTCGGTCACCGACACCACCTACGGTCCGTTCAGCTGGCAGCGGATGCCGCAACCGCAGTTGTAACCCGCTGATCGCACGAGACCGGCTACGGATTCCTGTGTGGGACTCCGTAGCCGGTCGCATTCCCGCCGGAAAGCCCGGGTGTGCTCCATCGGCCGAAGCGGTATTCAGGGCAGAGCCTCTCCGGCCCTTGTCGTGGGCCAAGACGCCTGTGCAGGGCGTAGCCGGAGCTCTGGCTAATTCTTGCCGCTGTTCACGATGACCGGTGTGCCGCCCGAGTCCGTACCGCACGGCACCGCGTACACCGGGTTGGCCTTGGCGGCCTCCTTGTAGGCCTCCAGGCACTGGTTGTACAGCACCTTGTCGCTCAGCGACCGCTCGATGATCTTGTTGGCGCGGGCGATGCCCTCCGCCTCGATCCGCTTGCGGTCCGCCTCCGCCTTGGCCGTACGCGACGCCTCGACGGCCCGCTCGGTGGCCTGCTCCTGCTGGATCTTCTTGTCGATCTGTTCCTGCAGCTTGTCCGACGGCTTCACCTTGCGCAGGTTGACGGCGGTGATATCGATCCCGCGCGGCGCCAGGCGCTCCTTGATGAGGTCCTCGATCTCCGAGCCGATCTGCTCGCGGGCGGAGGCGTAGCCCTCCTCGCTGGTGTGCTTCGCGAAGACATTGCGGATGATCTCGCGGCTGTCCGGCAGCACCAGCCGCTCCTGGATGGCCTCTTCGCTGCCCGCCAGCCGGTACAGCTCGACCGCCTTCGCCGGCACCACGGCCCACTTGATGGTCACGTCCGCGTACAACACACCGCCCTGAGAGGAGCGGACCTCGACCACGTCCTTGTCGTAGAGGTCGAGGTCCACCGGGCGGGTGGAGAAGGACGTGACGTCGGTGAACGGCGACTTGAAGTGGATACCCGAAACCAGTGGCGTGCCGACCCTCCCAAAGGTCACCGGCACGCCGACCTCATAGGCGCTCACGACAACGACACAGGCGAAGACGCCGGCCAGCACGCCCCCCACGGCGCTGAGCGCCGCCCCGAGCCTCCAGCCCCCGGCGGTGCGGCCGCGGCCGACGAGAAAGAGCACGACCGCCGCTATGAGCAGCAGGACGGACAGCACGAACATGGGTAATCCCCCTCCGGAAACGGATCCGCGCCGCCTCGGGGGCGACGCGCAGCGCAACATAACAGGCAGGTACCGGGGTGCGGGGACGACCCACAGGGGACTGCGTACTGCCACCGGCATCGGGGCCTCCGCAATCAAGCGAGACGGGTCTTGGGCCGTCCCGGGTCAGGCTGCGTGGGCCTTGGAGCGTTCGACGAGGTATCCGCGTTGTCCGGGGCCTTGCGCTGGGTCTCAGGCACAGTAGCCTCGGGCCATGCCCGAGACCTCGGTGGCACGTTTCTATGACGAGTTGGCCGATGACTACCACCTGAT
This sequence comes from Streptomyces sp. NPDC047079, assembly GCF_040643755.1. Classification (NCBI taxonomy): domain Bacteria; kingdom Bacillati; phylum Actinomycetota; class Actinomycetes; order Kitasatosporales; family Streptomycetaceae; genus Streptomyces; species Streptomyces sp. NPDC047079. The sequence continues at coordinate 39,883 of NZ_JBEYUZ010000030.1, read as the reverse complement.
CTACGCAGACTGGGACGCAAGCATTCGTCGGCAGGGCCACGCCCTGGACGGCCTGATAGGCCAGGACCACGCGTCAGTGCTCGACTGCTCCTGTGGCATCGGCACGCAGGCCATCGGCCTGGCGTTGCGCGGGCACCGGGTCACCGGGACGGACCTCAGCGCCCGCGCCGCCGCCCGCGCTGCCCGTGAAGCCGCCCAGCGGAATGTGTCGCTGCGCACGGCCGCCGCCGACATGCGACGCTTGCCGTTTCCCGACGCCCGGTTCGACACCGTGGTCTGCGCCGATAACGCCCTGCCCCATCTGCTGACGGAGCAGGACGTGCACGCCGCCCTGGGGGAGATGCGCCGCGTGCTGCGCCCCGCCGGCCTGCTGCTGCTCAGCACTCGCCCCTACGACGACCTGCTGCGCAACCGCCCCGCTTCAGCGCCTCCACAGGTCCACCAGCCCGCGGACGGCGGAGAACGGACCGTCACCTTCCAGCTCTGGCACTGGCACGGGGACGGCGAGCACTACGACTTGGAGCACTTCCAACTGCTGTCGACCGGCGGGGAATGGCGCGTCAAGGTCCGCCGGACCGTCTACTGGGCGCTCGGCCAGGACCGGTTGGCCGGCCTCGTGACCGACGCGGGGTTTGTGGACCCCTTGTGGCGGATGCCCCAGGAGACGGGTTTCTTCCAGCCGCTGCTCGTGGCCCGCGCCGGCAAGTAGGAGCGGATGGCGCTGCCTACGCCGCCCGCAGAACGGCCCACGGGGGCCCTTGGTGCCGAAGGTTTCGGGTGTCAGCCGACCCGCATCGCGTAGCGATCACCTGCTTGGCGCCTTGAGGGTGGTTGCCGTCAAAACGCCCCCGCGAGCTGCCCTACAACGCCCCCGACGTCGGCAAGACCCTCGCGGGCGACGTGGCCGACCGGAACAACGAGCTGGTGCTGAAGACTGGCTGCACCTCAGGGCTCGATGAAGGCTCTCAGTGTGCCCAGGGCCAACTTGTCCGTTGCGGCACTCTCACCGGACAGGCGGTGAACGAGGATCCAGCCCTGCGGTGCGGCGCCGGCGAAGATGGACGCGTCCCGTGTCGCGCCGTTGTGCCAGAGCAGGTGCCCTGCCTTCTGCCAGGCCGGCGCCGGCTCGCCGAGCCTGCGGTCGACGAGCAGGTCGGTGACGAGGCGGGCGGTGGCCCGGGGGGTGGCCCACAGCCCCCCGGCGGGCAGGATCGCGCCGGTCATGGTCCAGGGGCGCCGCGGTCGTCCGAACAGCCCCCGGTGGCACAGTCGTCTGTCGGACGGTGGGTCGGCGGCGACGTCGGTGATGCCGAGGGGGTCGAGGAGGTGGCGGTGGAGGAGTTCCTCGTACGGGGTGCGGGTGGCCGCGACCAGGGCGGCGCCGAGGAGGGCGTATCCGAGGTTGGAGTATTCCTCGGTGCTGCCCGCGGGCGCCGTGACGAGGGTGTCGAGGTGTCGTACGACCGAGTCCAGGGCCTGGTCGTCGAAGCCCGCGTAGGGGTCGCGCCCGCGGATTCCGGCGGGCAGTCGGGGAAGGCCCGAGGTGTGCTCGGCACGATAACGGCTGCGCCTCCGGCGGCGAGGACGCGCCGGCGGGCCCGCTTCCTGCGTTTGGTCTGCAGTGCGTCGAGTACGGCCGCCGGGTCGGGGGTGTGCGAGGCGAGGGCGGCGGTCAGGTCGTCCACGCCCACAGGTCAGCTCCTCTCGGTGAGGGTGTGAGCGGAAAGGCGCAGTGCGGCACGGGCCTGGGAGAGGTGGGAGCGCACCGTGGCGCTGCTGCAGCCGAGCGCCTGCGCGATCTCCTGGTCGTCCTGGTCGAGCAGATGGCGCAGGACGACGGCCACCCGCTGCTCGAGCGTCACGATGTCGGCTACTCCTCGTCCGCGCCGCTCGGTGACGGCGTCCCGGTGAAGAGACGTCACGGCCCCGTTCCTGTGTGCAGGACCGACGCGGCAGGATTCCAAGCACCGCATCCATGCCGCTCGGAGCCGGCGAACCGGCGGAACCGTCCTGCGAAGGCGGCGCATCGGCCTGCGGCCCCGCCCGTGATCTCCGCCGGATCTAGTCGCCGGTTGTGCCGTCGAGCATCTCGCGCAGGATGTCCAGATGGCCGTTGTGGCGGGCCGTCTCCTCGGTGAGGTGGAGGAGGATCCAGCGCAGGTCGACGTGGAGGCCGTTGCGGCCGGCTCGCTGGGCCCGCTTGTCCAGGCCGTTCCCGGCGACCAGTTCACGGTAGTGGGCGCTCTGTTCAGCGTATTCGTCGAGCAACTGCGTGAGTGGGAAGTCGACGGCGATGCGCATCTCGCGGTCGGGGTCCTCCTCGGTCCAGGGGCCCCGGTCTTCCTCGCCGAGGAAAACCACTTGGAACCAGTAGTACTCGACCCAGCGGAGGTGGTTGATCACTCCGCTCATGGTCATCAGCGGTGAGCCTGGCAGGAGCGCTTTACGTGCGTTCTCCGCAGAGACGCCATCGCACTTGGCGCGGGCGGTGTCACGTGCGTAGTCGAGAAACGTGGTGAGCTGGGTGCGCTCGTCCCACGCGGGCGGCGTGTCGTCGATTCTGGTCATCGCGCGAAGCGTCCCCGATCACCACGACCAATGTCGAGGTATTTATCGGCGGACCCAACCTGCTCCACCCAGTTCCTTGTCCGGCGGGTCGCCACAGCGATTCAGCGCCGGTAGGCCGCCCGGCGTGATCCGCCGGACAGGCCCCAAGACAGTGTGGCGCCTCCGGCATCGACGCCGTCCCACACCGAGGTCCGTTGGCCGCAGGCGAGCAGACGGTCACGCTGCATGTGAGCGGCCTCGATCGTCTCACCCCTCGGGGAATCACAACCGGCTGGAATGTGCCGGCGACCCGCTGAGTCCTGTTCGCGACGCCGCCGTGTTGCGCGCGCGTCAACTGCCTGACCTTCGCGATGTCTTCCTCTGCCACGCATGGGATGACCGGCGCGGTGCTGCCAAGGAGTTGTGCGACCTGCTGGAAGCAGAGGGCGTGTCTGTCTGGTTCAGCGAGAAGGACATTGTGCTCGGCCAACCGTTCATGCGGGAAATCGACAAGGGCCTATCGAGATCGCGTACGGGTCTCGTCCTGGTTACTCTGACCTGCGAAGTGCCCACGTAGGCGGACGGGGGATCAGACACCCGTCGGCCACCGCGGCTTCCCCGTGGTTCCCCGCTGGATCTGGCACGGATGCGGCACGGGCGCCTTCTGATCCGTAGCTCTGCAGAGATCGGTCAACAACGGCCACACAGGCCGCCGTTCGGTGCCTCTGAGCGGCTGTCGGTCATGGCCCGTTGCCGATGTTGCTGTAATCCGTTGCCGTACGGCGGCTCCTCCGTGGGCCTCCACGAGGAAAGGCCGTCGAATGAGCGCCCCGATTTTTTAGCCGGGCTGGCTTCTCTGTTCTTTTCGCGCATCTCCGTTGGCGCCGTCTCACGGCCGCGACGCACCGCCATTCGGCACGGGGTGCGTCCCAGCCCTATGACGGCCCCAGCTTTCCGTTCCCGGGCGCGGAGAATCCTCAGGCTGAGGATATTTGCAGCTGCCTTCCGCATGCGCGGCAGGCCGGAAGTTTATGAACGAATTGCCACAGGAGACAGGTATTGAAATCTCCCTTGACGGCAGGGAGTTACAGGTTAGGCCGGGGGCACAGGGGCCTGCGACCCGAGTTTTCGGCTGGGGGTGGGCCCCATCTGGATGGCGGATTCCGCCATACCCCGCGAGCGTGAATTTGCTGGGAGACGCGATGCCGTGGCGTCGGCCGTGAGGGATCGACGGTAATCCTGCTGTCACGGAACTTGGATCTTCGTGCCGCCCCTCCACACGTGCGGCGCTACGGAAGTCGACGTCATATGCGCAGGCCTTACGGCCTGTACCCGGCTCACAGCTTTGGAGACCCATGAAGCACGTGTCCCTGCGGGGATCGGCGTTCGCCGCCAGCCTCGCCCTGGGCCTGGCCGCTGCCCCGACCGCCGCGCACGCCCAGACCTTCGTGACGTGCGGCGACACCGCCGGGCTGATCACAGCCATCAACGCGTTCAACAATCCCACCGGCGGAACGATCCGGCTGGCCGAGGACTGCACCTACGCATACGGCACGGCGACGAACGGCAACGCCCTGCCGCCGATCACGGGGAAGATCACCATCGTCGGCGATGACACCAGAATCGTGCGCTCAAATACAGGCACCCTCTATCGCCTGTTCGAGGTGGCGCAGGGCGGCAATCTGACACTGCGCGGAATCCAGGTGAGTGCCGGCCATAGCGACACCGACGGCGGCGGAATCGCCAACGAAGGCACACTGACCCTCGTCAACAGCGCCGTCACGGGCAACTCCGCCAATGAGGACGGCGGCGGTATCAGCAACGAAGGCGGAACCATCACACTCCGTGACAGCCGTATTGCCGGCAACACGGCGGTCGCCGGCGCAGCCGACGGCGGAGGCATCAGCAACAACGCGGAAGGAACCTTGACGCTGGAACGCAGCGAGGTCGAGGGCAACACCTCCGACCAGGACGGCGGTGGCATCGCCAACCAAGGATCGCTGCGCGTCGAGAACAGCACCTTCAGCCACAACACCGCCCGGGACGACGACGGCGGCGCCATCGACAACAGCGGGAGCGGGAAGGTGACACTCAAGGAGGCCCGATTCACCGCAAACCTCGCCGGTCTCGAAGGAGGCGCCATCAACAACGGCGAGGAGGCCTCGCTCACGGCGACCGGCAGCGTCTTCGTCAAGAACACGTCCGGCCGTGACGCCGGCGCTATCAACAACGAGGGAACCGCGAACCTCACCAGGACCGAGGTGAGCGACAACTCGGCGGGCCGTGACGGTGGCGGGATCAACAACGAGTTCACCGTTGACCCCGAAGGGAACGTCGCCGCTCACCTCAAGCTCTACGGCAGCACGGTCTCCGAGAACAGGGCAGCCCGCAACGGCGGCGGTATCAACAACCAGCAAGGGGCTGTCGTCGAGCTGGAAAGAAGCAGGGTCACCAAGAACAGGCCGGACAACTGCTTCCCGCTGAACAGCATTGAGGGGTGCCGTAACTAAGAAGCAAGCTGGGCGGCCGGTCCCTGCCGTCTGGCCACGATCACGCCGGGGCCTCAGGGCCAAACATAGGGCGTGGTCGAGTGGTCGGTTGCGCCAGTGACACGCCTCAGCTCCGAACGGGGGGCGGTCCGCTCCCGGGTGCCTGACCTTCCCACCCGAGAGCTGGCCGGCCCCTTGTTGCCCGGCCGTGCCGACGGGCCTACGAGCGCCACCGAAGGCGCAGCGCATGTGCTCGCTGGGTGCGAGTGCCGGCCGGTACTCGCACCGACCGTGTCAGGCCGCTCACGCGGCGGTGGGGCTCACGGCCCGAACCGCAGCGAGGACGCCGTAAGATCATGGCCCCAACGTCGTGCTTCACCGGGCAGGTCCACAGACTGAGGCGGGGCGCGGAACGTCTACCGCTCCTTCACCCGCATCGCCCGGTCCGCCGGCCTCCGCGTGATCCGGCTGCACGACGCCCGGCACGGCACCGCCGCCCTCCTCACAGCGGCTGGAGTCGCGCCAAGCGTCGTGAGGGAGATCCTCGGCCACTCTCAGATCAGCATCACCATGGACGTGTACACGCACGTCGTCCAGGACACTCAGCGTGAGGCCATGAGCCACATGGACCGCCTGCTGAGGAGGCGCCCCGGTCGTCGGTGACCGCCGCCGTTGATGGCAGACCTGGATGTCAAAGAGCACCTACGGAGATCCGTAGCGGGTGTCGCGCGGGCGAGGGGCCTACCGTGGGAGATGGTCCCGGCGTCGGCCCCGCCGACCGGCCGGTCGTTCACGCCGGGGGCGGAAGGAGGCACGAGATGTCCGATGCGATACGGGAGACCACGGCCCGGCGCGTACGACATTTCGTCGACGCCGGATATCCCGACGCCGGGCCCGTCGAGGCGGCGGTGGAGGGAGCCGTCTACCGACTCGGGGACGGAACGGTGGCCAAGGTGTGGGAGCGCCGACGGGGATCCGAACTGCGGCGGATGCAGCGTTTCTACGCCGATGCCGCGGCGCACCTGCCGTTCGGCTCCCCGGAGATCCTCGCCGTCGAGGACATCGACGGTGTCCCGATGACCGTGGAGCGGGAGCTGACCGGCGAGCCCTTGGCGGGCAGGATACGCACCGATGACCCGGACGAGGTGCTGCCCGAAGCGGTCGACTGCCTGGTCGGCGTGCTGCGCGCCCTCGCGGACGCCCATGACGTCGACGAGGTCAAGCACCTTCCTGTGCTGGACGAGGAACGCCCGCTGTGGGAAGGCCACACCACTTTCGGATCCGCCCTGGCGGACCTGGTGGACCGGCGGGTCGGCCGGTGCGCGGACCGGCTCTCCACGCATGTCCGCGACTTCGACGACACGCGCGCCCGGCTGCTTCGGAAGCTGCGCTCGCTGCCCCGTACCGACGAGGCGGTCGTCCACGGTGACGTCTTCCCGGAGACCGTGCTGGTGGACGACGACCTGCGGCCGCTCGCCCTCGTGGACTACGGCTTCCTGTCCACGGGCGGGGACCCCCGGTTCGACGCCGCCGTGGCCGCGGCCATCTTCCCGGCGGGCACCGAGCACGCCCCGGAAATCACCCGGCAGCTCACCACGCGGTTCGCCGACGAGTTCGGCTACGCGGTCGACGACCTCCTGCTGTACCGGGCCGCCTATGCGATGGCCACGAGCGACGCCTTCGCGCCGGGCGGCGGTGACGAGCACTTCGCCTGGTGCGTCGCCGTGCTCGAGGACCCGGCCGTCGCCGAGTCCCTGCACCGGTGAGGCACCGCGGGCAGCCGGGAAGTTCCGGTGACGGTGTGTGCGGTGCCCTACGATCCCGAGCGGAGCCAGGGGGCACATGGCCCTGGGGGTCGAGCGGCCGTTCTCTCTGCCGACGACGCCCGAGGAGGCCACGAAGACAGCGGGTGGATGGTCGAGCGGAAGGTCGGGGTTCCAAGCAGTCAGGCACTGCGCGCTTGGTACAAACAGCGGCTGGGGTACTAGAGCGTGTTTCGAAAGTGCTGGTCACAGCTGTGCGTAGCGAAAGCACTGGTGCCAGCGCACCGGTTTCGACAAGCTGCGACACATGGACTGGCTCGTCCCCACCTCGTGAGGTCCGTTGGTTGTCGCTGAGCAGCCCCGCACGGCCCGCAGCCTGCCCGAACGGGGACTGCGGGCCGGGGAGGCGGAGGGCGGGCCTCAGGCGGGAATGAGGCCGTGGGGGTCGATGATGAACTTGAGGGGCGCTCCCGTGTCGAAGGTCGCGTAGGCGTCGGGGGCGTCGTCGAGGCTGATCACCTTCGTGTTGAGCATGGCGCTCAAGTAGGGCATGCGGTCCCACAGGATCGCCATCATCAGCTCGCGGTTGTACTGCATGATCGGTGCCTGCCCGGCGGCGATCCGCGGCGACTTGATCCAGGCCTTGCCGAAGTCGATCGGGTACGTTCCCTCTTGCTCGGCCTTCGACTTCGCGAGCGGGTCGGGGCCGTAGACGCCGATGACTCCGGTGGCTCCGCCCGCGCGGGTGGCGTCGATCACCTGGTTGATGGCGTAGGCCGGGTCCATGTCCTCGGCCTCGCGGCCGATGCCGTGTGCCTCGGTGCCGACGTAGTCGATTGCGCAGTCGACCATGGGTTCGCCCAGGATGGCCTCGATCTGGTCGGTGAGCGCTGCGTCCTGGCTCAGGTCGATCGTCTCGCAGCCGTTCTTCTTCACCAGCTCCAGGCGGTCCTTGTTGTGGTCGCCGACGATGATGCAGGACGCCCCGAGGAGGCGCGCCGCTGCTGCGGCGCAGCGGCCGACCGGGCCGGCGCCGGCGATGTACACGGTCGAGCCCGGCTTGGCACCGGCCTCCATGAGACCGTGGAACGCGGTGGGCAGGATGTCCGAGAGCACCGCCAGGTCACGGATCTTCGCCATGGCCTGGTCCCTGTCCGGGAAGCGCAGGAGCTGGAAGTCGGCGTACGGGACGAACAGGTACTCGGCCTGGCCGCCGGCCCAGTCGCCCAGGTTGAAGCCGTATGCTCCGCAGGCCACCTTGGGGTTCGTGGTCTCGCAGACGTCGGTCCGGCGCGCCCTGCAGTTGCGGCATCGGCCGCAGGCGACGTTGAACGGGACGGAGACGAGGTCGCCCTCACTGAGGAATTCGACGTCGGGGCCGACCTCGATGACCTCCCCGGTCATCTCGTGCCCCATCACCATGCCCTGGGGCACCGGGAAGGACCCCCGGTAGATGTGCAGGTCGCTACCGCAGATGTTGGTGGCGACGAGCCTGAGGATGACGCCATGCGGGGCCTTTTTCCCGTTCGGCATCTGAAGCTTCGGGAAGTCGAGGGACTCGACGCGCATGTCTTTCGGGGCCTGGAAGACGACGGCGCGGTTGCTGCTTGCCATGACGATCTCCTCTGCTGGTCCAGGGCGACTGGGCCGTGGAAGTGCCGGCGGTCATTTGCTGCTTGCCATGACGATCTCCTCTGTTGATCCAGGGCGACTGGGCCGTGGAAGTGCCGGCGGTCATTTCGGTGGCTTTGCGGCCTCGGCTTTCCCAACGTAGGGCTGCCACCCAACGTATGCACGCCGGAACCGGACCCTCTATGTCATCGCACTTAACGCTGCGTGCCACGCTCCAGGCCAAGCACGTCATCTCCATCCGGGCAGGTCCGCGCGTTGTTGGCTTTGAGGGATGACCGACGCAGCAGCGCCCGCTCCCCAGGAGCCCTCTCCCGTCCAGGCCGACGTCCGGGTGATGGGCGCATGCGAGCGGACCTGATGCCTTTGGCAAGATCTGCAATGGCTTCAGAAGCGACGCGTTACGAACCACCCACCCTCAGCCACAAGACACCCCAGCTCCCATCCCGTCCGCCGTCGACCCACAGACCGTGGAGCGGGCGTGGTTCAGGGCGTCCAGGTGGAGCGCACCACTGTACGAACGGCCTTGACGCCATGGGCCGTGTCTGCTCGGCTCTGCCTGGGTCGACGGCGGACGGGACGGGAGCTCTCCGCGCACGCCACTACGGTCCCGCAGTCGGGAACGGCGCCCCCTCCATCCCGGTGCCGCCCGATCCCCCGCCGGAGGCACCGCCTTGACCGCGGCCTGCCCTATGCGGTGATCGACTCATGGCCATCGGCCCTGTCCACCTGTGGGCGCGCGGAGGCGCAGCCGGGGCAGACCGTGACCGTGCACGTCTCTGACTCCACGATCAGCGTCGAGCTGGACGGCCAGGTCCGGACGATCCGGCGCACGACCGACGTCCCGGTCCGTAACGTGAAAGCAAACAAGCCCCACGGGGCTCCCTACGTTGTCTAGGCCTACCGTCAAGCATCACCTGGGACCAGAACGTCAGGCATCACCTGGGATCCGACAGGGTTTCGGGTGCTTCGGGTGTCTAGATGACGCACTTCGCTCGGCCAACTTGCGCAGCGACTCGGGGATGCGAGGGTCCGAGAGCTGGATCACGTCGCGGATGACCGTGGATGTCAAAGGCCCCAGACCATGATCGGTCCGGGGCCTTTGGGCTGGTGCCCCCGGCAGGATTCGAACCTGCGACACCCACTTTAGGAGTTCGATCACCAGGTAGGGACTTCATGGCGGCTCATGTGGGGGCGGGCCACGAACGGTCTCCACGGGGTGCCTGCGTCTGCTGCCGTTGATGTCAGGCGTGGATGTCAGCTAGCTCCGTCACCGATCACCAACCCCTACCGAACACTGGTTGCAACGTAGCCGCTATGCCTGACTTGATCGCCAGGATGCCGCCATGCTGGCAAGGATGGTGAAGGCGTCTGATGTGAAGTTTTTGTCCTTTACATACCAGTAAGTTACTCGCCAGATGGGTATGGTCTCGTTCGTCGTGAGGTTGACCATGACAGACCGGGCGGAGCGGCTCCGCTGTCAGCGGTTGCTCGTGGTGCCGATATCGACGATGTGGTTGTACCGCTCCACCAGCACGAAAAGCTTGATCCTCTGCGTCGTCCCCCCGCTGCCGAAGGTCAGGGTGACGACGACCTCATGGCCGTTACCCACGGCGCCGTTGTCGGTCACCGTCCACTTCCGCGGGACGTTTTGGGCACGCAGGACACCGTCCGCCCCGTGCTTCTTCTCCCAGGCCGCCAGTCGCTTGGCGAAGTCGGGCGTCAGGTAGTGCTTGCGGAGCACCGTTTCCAGCGTGGCGTCCGGGTCCGTGTAGTCGCCGATCGCGTCGATGTACGCGCCGTAGAAGTCGGCGACCCGGGTCACCACTTGGCCGCTCGTGCCGCTGACCGACTGCGGTGCGGCGGCGGACGACTTTGCGGGGGCATGGACGGATGCCTGTGCCGACACCTGTGTCGACACACCGAGTCCGACAGCCAGGACGAGGCCGGCGGCGACGGCCGCGCGGCGGCCCGGACGGCGGTGTGCGGGGGACTTCCTGTTCATGTGCATCTTCCTTTTCTGGTCCATTTGTGGTTGCTCACGGCCCGGTGTCTTCGCGCCGGGGCCGTCGTGTGGCTATCGCCTTTTCGGGTAAGCGAGCGCTGCCCCGGAGTCATGAACATCTGCTGCTGCGCGGACCCGTTCCCCCTGCCGCGGCTCGGGGCGCGATCGACGACACCAAGTCCTGCTGAATCGCGCCGAATGACCCTGTCAGCGGTCGATTGGCCGCCCTCCCCACCCCCGTGGCGGAGGGCGGCCTCGGTCATGCGGTCAGCGGAGCTTGTCTGCCCGTGTTGGCCGTCTTCTTGAAGGCCTTCACCGGCGCATGCCGGAAGTCGCCAGACGGGGGTCAAAGACGCCCCAGTAGGTCACCGTGTGCAGGCCGTAGCCGTGCCCGCTGTCCTCGAAAGGCAGCGTGCCGTAGTCCTTCAGCGTGGCCTCGGTCTCCGGGCCCGCCTACTCGATACGTGCGCACAGGACTTGATGTCGTTGCGCGGCCGCGAGAAGCGCCCCTTCGCCACAGCCGTCCTGGACAACTGCACTCTGACCTGACGGACGGTCGCTCCTGCCGACTTCGGTGCGAAGCTCCCGGTACCAGGTCCGGGCTGTCGCCGCCCAGCGCCATGCGTAGACAGCGGTCCTGTTCCACCGCCTCCGGTACGCAGGCGGTGACCTTGCCCACCGTTCAGGACGAGCTTGGATACGACGGGAGTTGGGCCGCCGTGAGGAAGCCGACGCCTTGGCCGCGACGTTTGCCAGTGTGGCGAGCGTCGTGCCGAGGGCGAGCCCGTGACGGCGAGTGCGAGGGGCGGGCCTGCTCGGGTGCGCTGGGGCATGGGTGTCTTCCGTGGATGAGTGGATGAGTGTCGTTTGTCGCCCGTCGCCGACTGGTCGGTCCGGTCCTGGTCGGTGCGACACCAAGAGCATCAGCCGTCACGACGGCTCGGTGCAACGCCGGACGCCCGCCCGGCGAGGGTGGAACCATCCCAGCCCGTCTGACGTGCAGGTATATGGACCGCCTGAGATACGGGGACATTGGGAGGTTGGGGGAGCGGTGTCGACCGAGGACGACGTCGAGCAGTTCGCGGCGCTGCTGCGCCGGCTGAAGGACCGCACGGACCGCAGCTACGGCTCCCTGGCCCGCCGTCTCGGCATGAACACCTCCACGCTGCACCGCTACTGCGCGGGCGGGACGGTCCCGCAGGACTACGCCCCGGTGGAGCGGTTGGCTGCCTTCTGCGGAGCAACACCGGAGGAACGCCTCGATCTGCACCGCCTGTGGCTGCTCGCGGTGACGGCACGACAGAGGCCGAGGGCGGGTGAGGAGGCAGCGGAGCCGACAAAGACCGAAGGAGCACTGAAGCCGACAGGGGACGAGCGGGCTTCGGGTCCGGACAGCCGGACGGCGGGGCGTGCGGGTGGCAGCACGTGCAGTGTGGGTGGTGGCGCCGACGGCATCGGTGGTGACGGGGGAGGCACGAGCGGTTCACCACCGCGACTCGATGCGGGCGCCCCCGACGCCGCACTGGCTGCTCCCGACGCTCCCGGACCGGGCAGTTGCGAGTCGACGGCCCAGTGGGATGCGGTCCGCTCAACTGGACGGCCCTGGTACCGCCGTCGCCGTACCGTCGTCGGCGCAGCCATGGCGACCGTACTGCTGGTGACGCTGGGCAGTATGTCGGCGCTGTCGGCCGACCGGTCTCACGACAACTCCGCCAAGGCCCCCGGTCAGTCCCGTACGACAGGAGGCGGTACGTCACACCACCCCTCGGCCACTGCGGCCAGCCCCTCCCGCAGCCGTTCTTCGGCCTCGCCCTCCACAGGAGCACGGGCTTCAGGGAGCCCCGAGTCAAAAGGCGGATCGTCGGCGGAGACGAAGAGCGACGCCCCCGTGCCAACCGGTGTGCCGCTCTCGTGGACCGCCGACTCGCGGATCTGGGACGGCGGTTGCGGGCACGACTACGTCATCGGCAAGGAGCCGGCCCAGGTGCCCCCGCCGCCGGTAGAGCAGGACGCCGGAGTGTGGGCAGCGACGCAGCAGGCGGTACCTGGGCGGCAGACGATGGTGCAGATCTCGGTGCAGGGGAAGTCGTCCACGGCCGTGGTCCTCGCGGCCCTCCGGGTCCGTATCGTCAGCCGCGGCACCCCGGTCACCGGCAACGCGTACGCCATGGGCCAGGGCTGCGGCAGTGATCTGCCGCCCCGCAACTTCTCCGTGAACCTGGACGTCGACCGCCCGATCGCCCATGCGCGCCCCGGCAACGACAGCGGAAAGCCCGTCCCCGCGGTTCAGTTCCCCTACCGCGTCTCCGCCGAGGACCCGGAGGTGCTGCAGGTCACCGCGACGACCGAGGCCTACGACTGCAACTGGTACCTGGAACTGGACTGGTCATCCCAGGGCCGCACCGGCACGGTCCGCATCGACGACCACGGCCACCCGTTCCGCACCAGCAGCATCAAGGGCCTGCCCCACTACTGGTACGGCACGAACGACCACGGTGTGCGTCAGTGGGTACCCACCGACTCTTGAGGGAACGTGGGAGCTGCTCGGGCCATTTTCGCGATGTGACCGTTCCCCGTCACCCAGGCCCATGCTGCTGGAGGGGCCGGTTGCTGCCGCCTCGGCCAGGAACGCCCGCCGCGTTCCACTCAGGTTCGGTGTCGGCTCAGGCATGACACCTGTCATACGCAATACCGGATGCAGAGCACTGAGGCTCCCGGGTCGACGTCCGTACGGTACTTCCCATGACGAAGAGCAACGGGGAGAACCCACAGAAGACCGCCATCAAGATGAGCCTGATCGGCGGTCATCGCCTGGCAGGAGCCACCCTCCACGAGAGGACCGTCACCACTTCCCTCATCGGTGGTGCCGACGTCGATCTGACGGACATCGACATCCCGGACGGCACCGAGCTGCGCATCACCAAGTTGAGCCTGATCGGCGGCGTCAGCCTCAAGGTCCGCCGCGCTGTCCGGGTGGAGGTCCACGGGCTGCGCCTGGGCGGAGTGAAGGACGATGGCCCGAGTGAGCCGGGTGGCCCGACGGCCCGGATCGACGCCTGGGGCCTGGTTGGCGGCGTCAGCGTCACCCGCGCCTAGTCAAAGTTCAAAGAAGCCACCAACCTCCCACAGGCAGATGACAGATGATGGATCGGGAGACGAGACGCAGATACCGCTGGCGTCGTGGCCAGTGGAAACGGTGCGTGACCGTCGCCCGCGCCGTATCTTCACTGCACGCTGGACAGGTGCACGCTTTCCAACTGTCCGCGCGGCCGTCCGGGGGCGTTCGCAGGGGTTCATAGGGCAGGTCAGGGGGTTGCGCGCACGGCGGTGAACGGTGTGGCCGTGGTCGCGCTGGACAAAGACCAGGACAACGAGGCAACCGACACCCGCTTTAGGAGTTCGATCACTGCTCGTCACTAGCGGGGATCCGCCCAGCCACGCTGGCCATGCCAGACTGCTCAGGACTGCTGACGTCCGGCGCCGTTGATGTCACTCGTGGATGTCAGGAAGGTGCAACCGCGTGGGCTCGCTGGCACGCTGGTCCCGTGCTTGATCTGGAGCGCATGAGGGCAGGGACCATGGCGACTAACGCTCGCCAGGTATCGGCGGCGTCCTTGCATGCATCTTGAGGGCCATACCGTGACGGCACAGGAAGCGAAAAATCCGCCCATGTGTCCGATCCGTTGGCGCTACGCTCCCGCTCATGACGACTGCTCCACGCCAGCGCTTCTCCACCCGCGCTGGCCTCGCCGACGCATTCAGCGATGACGCCCCCTATGAGGGCGTGCCGTCGCACCTTCGTCAGCCACTGACGGCCTGGTTGCACACTCAGCTCGGTCGTGGCGAGTACCGAGAGCAGCCGGACCATGGCCTGGCCATGGTGGTCAGCCTTCGACTTCGCATAGACCCTTCCCCATACAGCAGCCCTCTCGACCGACTGCTGGGGGCCCAGGGGGCGGAACTGCTAGACGTGATTGATGCGTTGCTGGCCTACCGGGCGGATCAGAGGCAGAGCGAGAACTCACGCAATGCGGCGCATGTCCTTGGCAGGCTGCTGACCGAAGGAGGGTCTGCCTATCGGGTGGCTGATGACTTGAGTGGACTAGAGATACGCGTAGCCACGGCTGTCCAGGGCGCGGTGCAACAGACAGTCTCTGACGCCGCGAGCTCCCTTTCGGCCGGCTCTGCTGCCGACCATCTGGCTGCAGCGTGGGCGGCAGCCTACGGTCGGCATCCCGATCCCATACGGGCTTACAGCGAGGCCATTAAAGCGGCTGAGTCCGCTGCCCATGCCGTCATTGAGCCGAACAACGCAAAGGCGACGTTGGGCACGATGATCCGCGTGATCCGTAACTCGCCCTCACGGTTCACCACGGCTCTCTTCACCCCCGCTGGCAATAACCCCGTCGCGCCTGTAGAGGCGATGATGCGCGCCCTGTGGGAGGGGCAGACCTCTAGGCATGGCGCGCAGACTGGCACGGTGCCGGAGACGCCCGAGGCGGCCCAAAGTGCCGTACACCTCGCTGCGACGCTCGTGCAGTGGTTCACCTCCGGCGCCGTGGTGCGGACTCCGTGATACCTATGGCGGAATCGCACCCATGACCTCTTCGTCCCGAAGCAACTGGGCCGCGTGCTTGGCCTTGGGCTTGTGTGCCGCTCACCTGCGCTGACGGTCCGCAGGCGTCCGCGGTTGTCCGCCACCGTTCGTTGGCGTTGTCACGCAGTTAGACACTCAGCCTGGACGTGACCAGGCTGACAACGCCGTAGGCGGTGCGAGTCTCAGCACTACGGAGGTTGAGCCCAGCGGCTGTCGCGATTCATCAGTCTGGAGGATGGTCTGATGGTCTCTATCCTTTGATACCTGCATGAGAAGCTACGCAGCGGGACCCGCGGAGGTGACCGTGTCCAACACGGCAGAGTCGTCCAATGAGCCGCTGCCCCTTCATGAGGAGCTTCGGCGCCTCCGGACGGCGTCCGGCAAGTCGATTGCTCAGGTGGGCGAGGAGATACAGCGCAGTCGGCTGGTGGTTCATGAGGCCGAGATGGGGAGGCGTCGACCCAGCCGCGCCCTAGTTGAGGCCTTAGACGATCTGTACGGCGCCGAAGGACGTCTCGTAAGCCTTTGGCGCGATATGCCCGATCCTCGACAACAGATCGTCGTGACCGGCGGAGGCAACGTCATCGCCACTGGAAGCGATGTGACGATTGCCCAAGTAGGCGCAGCCGAGTCAGCCGCAGGCGAAAGTCGGCCGCCGACGCTTTCTGAACAGCGGCGCAAGTTTCACTTTGATTATCTGCAGCGCTCGCTAACGCAGTCTACAGTCATGTTTTGGGTCAGTCTCGGAGTCATGACCCTTGGCGCCGTCATCATCCTGACTAGCGGAGTTATCGTCGCATTCCGAGACGGTGGCCAGGGTCTGGATTGGGTTAGGGGCCTCTCTGGCGCACTGATTACAGTAGCGGGCGGTGCTCTGTATCGTCAGGCGAGGCAGAAGGAATCCGATGTCGCCAAGATCGCCGGAGAAGTTGCAGCCAAGGTTGAGGCCGACGATCGCTTCGAAAAAGCGACAGCTCTGATCGAACGTGTAGAAGACCCAAAGCTAAAGGATCAACTAAAAACTACGGCAGCCCTAACGCAACTTGGATTCGAACCCAATGCCGACGAGGTGGCTGGCCGTTTGTTGCCTCAACAGAACCAGCGCCTAGAAGTTACTCGTCGCCCCGACTCGAGCGAGCCGGATGCCGGAACGTGAGCGAGGCGTAGATAGTCATACTGACCTCAACGGGACTTTTTGGGTCAGTGTCGCATCCTGTCGGCGCGTGAGTAGGGGGAGCTGGAATGCGACCAGCACCCGTCGGGTCCGCGGCTCTGCTGTGGTGCCCGTCCGCGATGGGACACATCTCGTGTGTGCAGCGGTTCGCGGGCGGAGTGGCCGCTTCCGGCCTTGATGCATCGCTAGCTGCCAGGGGCAGGCGCTCCAGGTGTCAACGTCTCGTAGCTTCCTGCGGCACCTTTGGCGCAAGCAGGCGAAGTAGGCCGACCAACGGTCTTGCCCTTGGGAGCCATGCCACCGATCATGAGGTGGGGGAGGCAGTAACACTGAGGGGGATACGTGCATCTCGAGTGGGGGGATAACGGCTTTCTCGCGCCTGGTAGGTACCAGTTGAGCCCAGAGGAAGCCGAGCGGCAGCTAGTCCATGATCCGCTCTTCGCCGGCTCCGACAGCCGCGAGTTGTTATGGGTCGGCCTGGAGACGTACCTCAGCCGCTTCTTCGATCTTGAGGATCGACACAGAGCGGCCATCGGGGACGGGTCCCTCATCCATGCCATCTGGTTGGGCGGCAGTTACGTCAGTACCAAGTTGCACCCTCGGAACATAGATCTCACGGTCTTGTTAGACGAGAGGGTTGCGGACTCCATGCGTAGCCTGGAGGGCACTCGATGGCTTGTGTCGGCGTTCAACCGGAAGGAGTGCTTGGCTGAGCTTGGTGTCTCGCCGCTCAAGATCGGGTATCGCCCGATAGCGTCGGTCTTTCGTTCGGAGCAGCTTGATCCGGCCGAACAGGCGTACCTGAGGGAACGCGGAGCTTGGGACGATTGGTGGCAGCGTTGTCGGTCCGATGGGGTAGACAAGGGTAGACCGACGCTAGACAGCGCGGCCCCTCGACGCGGCTACGTGGAGGTGACGTTGTGAGCACCACTTGGCGGCAGCGTGCCCTGGAACGGAACCGACCGGCAAACGCGCGCTTCTTCGCTGATCAAGATTCGGTTGCCCTAAGCGAAGACGCTTACGAAGAGGAGTTGCGCCGACACTGGCTTGAGGCGGTACGTTACTACGATCCTGCGGCGCAGCTTCATGAAGAACTAGTTGTCCGCCTTCAAGGTGAGGCAGCTGACCGTGGTGCCCTCGACTTTCGAATTGGCGATGCGTTATTGAAGCCACTTCGAGAGGGTGTTTCTGCATCTGCTCGCAAAGACGTGGAGCTTGAGCTGACGGGTGTATCAAGAGGAAGCACCGTCCTCCATGTACGCGCCAGCGCCCCCGAGATCGTCAGTGAAACAAACGAAAACCTCGGAGTTGTGGACTCGTCCATCACAGATCCTGCAATGCGTGACTTTCTCAAACTAATCGACGCCGTAGAGAAAGAGCAGGATGTGCGGCGTTGGGAGCGTATAGTTCCTGGCTTGGACGGAGTGGTCGAAGCTCTAGATAAATTCGACCTGTCCATGGATATGCGGTGGTTCAGTCTAGATGGAACCGTTAGGTCGTCACATCTGTCCAGGCGAGGGAAGGACTATGTGCGAGCCCTCCGGAACACCGAGGTTCAGAAGTCCAAAAAGGCCATCAGTGGACGGATCACTGAACTCCGGGAATCCGGGGTTGTTAAAATCAAGACAGGTGCGTCGAAGACCTCGCCCGCATATGAAGTTCGAGTGGATACTGAAGCGCTCATCGGCATGCATTTGGAACTCGGCATGAACGTCTCGTTTGTTGTCGAAGTGCTACGAGAGACGGACAGGCTCGGACGTACTCATTCGACTAAATACCGTTTCCAGCGTGTCAGTGACGGCCAGAAGAGCTTGTTTGATCAGGGGGACGGCGTCCGCTAGTTGGAGAGTCTGGCGTTACGTTAAGGGCTGGCGTTTTGTCTTGGCGATGAGCGCTTGACGTGAGTTGTAGGTCGGTGGAGCGGCTTTGGGGTGGCGCTGCTTTGGCGCGAGTGATCATGGCCCCGTAAGCTTCCGGCGCGTCGGGCAGGTAGTGGACCTGCCCGGTAAAGCACGACGTTGGGGCCATGATCTTCGAGGCTCGCGCCAAAGTGGCTCCGTAAAGCCGTGGAGCCGACCGCCCCAGCCACGACGTACCTCTTCTCTGACGGCAAGCGGCTGATTGCTATGCGCGCGGCGCGGGCGCCGGCCGGGCTGGAGCGGGACGGAGGCAGGAGCGCAGGCCCGGCCGGGGGCCGGGCCGCGCGCGGGGAGCGGAGCGAGCCGCCTTGAACCCGTAAAGAAAGTTGTAACTCAGTCGGGGGCGTGGGGCTTGAAGTCGTGGGCGCACGCTGGAAGTTCGGTGCCCTGACGGTGGACGAGCGGAAGAAAGCGCACCGGTCGGATGATCCACGTCACGCGGGTGCTGCCCTGGGTAATGGCCACCGTGCACGGCTCGGCGCGCAAGAGGGCTCGCCTGGTTTGGATGCGGCCTTCGTACAGCCATGCCCACGCATCGTCGGAGGCTTGTGGGTCGAGTGCTGGAGAGATGGTGCGGAGTGCGACCGCGACCCATCTGTCGGCCTGAGGTGCGGAGTAGGCGTCGAAGGATGCCAGGAGTGCCGGCGGCCGGTCGTCGCTGAGGTCTTGCGTCCAGCATTCGCACCAGTAGCCGCGGACGGGGCCCTTCACGATGCCGCTCCTCGAGGGTAGGCGACGAGTACGTAGCGGGTGCTGTCGTCGTACAGGGTGAGTTGGTAGGCAGTTCCGGTGGCCAGGTACGCGAGGGCTCGTTCCTGCTCCGGTTCGTCGGTGAGCCAGTGGCGGCCTGGCCTGGCGTATGCGGTGTCGAGCTGGTCCGTGATGTGGCTCGTGCGCTCCCGGATCCAGCGCAATGCCAGGCGGGGGCTCGCGGCGCGGTGTGATCCCAGTGCGATGGATCGGACCTCGTGCAGGGGGTAGGCGACAGCCCAGCATTCGTATGAGGCGTGCTGTCCGCCTGAAGTCGGCTTTTCAGCCCTGGTCGACGTCAGCACGGGCGTCCTCCTGGCCTTGGCTGCGTGAAGAGTTCCGCGGTGACCGTGTAGCCGCCGTGGCTGTCGTGGACGACGACCCGGTGGGCGATGGCGCTGACCATCCCTAAGCCTCGGCCGTGCACGGCGTCCGTCCCCGGGTGCTCGACCTTCGGGGCGGAGTGCGTGCCGCCGTCGTCCGTGACCGACAGTGCGATCACCTGGGGCGAGACGGCGAGCGCCAGGTGGAAGCGGCCGGATGCCTGGCCGCTCGCCGTGTGCAAAATCGCGTTCGCGCTCAGCTCGCTGACGATCAGCTCGGCGTCCTCGGCCAGCGGTGAGCCGCGCAGGATGTCCCGCGTCCAGCGACGGGCCCGGCTGACCTCTTCCGGAAATCCTGGGCAAGTGAGTCCCCAAGTCCGAATCTGACTCGTATACTCGTGCATACAAGTTCCTTCATGCTGATAGGCCGCCATGTGCAGCGGGTTCGGGCTAGACGAGTTTCACGCCGTCGTGGGCGCGGATAGCAGGCGGAGACGCCGCGTCCATCGCGTCCAGGACGCGAATCGCGTACGCCTCGTCGGCAAGCGCGGTGACCTCTTCACGGGTGACCCAACGCAGTGCACGGGTCTCGTCACCGGTGGTGGGGCTGCCGTCGGCGGCCTCGCAGCGGAAGACCAGCGAGACGATCAAGCCCTTCATGTTCTTGTAGACGCCGGTCAGGGTCGCGGGAAGTGCGATCTTGATTCCGGTCTCTTCGAGCACTTCACGCTGGAGGGCTTCGGGGACGGTCTCCTCGCGTTCGAGGACTCCACCCGGGGGCTCCCAGTGCCCGTTGTCACGGCGCTGGATCAAGAGGGCGCGGCCCTGGTCGTCGATGACGACTCCGGCAACGCTCACGGAGTGCGGACGGTCAGTGGTCACGTTCCTCTGCCCTCTCGGATGGCTAGGCTCTCCACCGTAGCAACAAGACTCAGCCACTCGTCTAGATACCTAAAGGAGTACTCGTGAGCCCTCTCCCTTCCGGCCTCCTCGGCGATCTCGACCCCACGAGCGATCGTGCGGTCTTCAGGCAGATCGCCGACCAGTTGCGCGAGGCGATCGACCGCGGGCGGTTCAAGGAGGGCGACAAGCTGCCCTCCGAGGCTGATCTTGTCGAGCACTACGGGGTTTCCCGTATGACGGTCCGGAACTCCTTCTCCATCCTGCAGGGCGAGGGCCTGGTGCACGCCGAGCACGGCAAGGGCGTGTTCGTGCGACCACGACCGCCCGTGCGGCGTCTCGCCTCCGACCGGTTCGCCCGGCGGCACAGGGAGCAGGGGAAGTCCGCGTTCATCGTCGAAGCGAACGCGGCCGGCAGTCACCCGCAGGTCGACAGCCTGGAGGTCAAGGAGGAGAAGGCCAGCCAGGACGTCTCCGCCCGCCTCGGATCCGTGCGGCGGGTGCTGGCCCGTCGGCGCCGGTACCTGCTCGACGGGCGGCCGGTCGAGTTCGCCACGTCGTATCTGCCGCTCGATATCGCGCGGGGTACGCCGATCGCCGAGCCCAACCCCGGCCCCGGCGGCATCTATGCCCGTCTTGAGGAGCTGGGGCATCGCCTGGACCACTTCGAGGAGGAGATCCGGGCCCGGATGCCCTCGCCTGCTGAGGTCAAGACGCTCCGGCTGGCCTCCGGCGTGCCGGTCATTCACCTGATCCGCACCGCCTACGACACCGAAGGGCGGGCCGTGGAGGTCTGCGACACGGTGATGGCGGCGGACGCGTACGTGCTCTCGTACCAGCTCCCGGCGACGTGATCGCATGAGCGACGGTGGTGCGCGGGGCCGCTTCCTCGAACTCGTACACCCCAACACGCTTACTCGTATAGACGAGTGGGCAAGTTGTGTGGCAAGGTAGTCGCGCGATCCCGGAGATCGGGTTCGCGCAACGCATCATGTATAGACGAGTAGATAGGAGAGTGTGCCTTGCGTACCATCCGCGTGGAGACCTCGGCCGCAACGATCCTGCTGACCGAGGCTCCCGAGCCCAAGGTCCGCGACCGTCAGACCGGCGAGATCGCCAAGGACGCGAACAGCGGTGAGGCGCTGATGACGATCGGCGTCGTCTACATCGAGGACGGCGAGTCGTCGCTGATCAAGGTCACCGTCCCGGAGGGCGGCATCTCGGAGGGGCTGACCCTCGGGGCGCCGGTCTCGCTGCCCGGGCTCGTGGCCCGGCCGTGGGAGAGCGTCTTCAACGGGCAGCAGCGACACGGCATCGCCTTCCGGGCCGCCGCCGTCACCCCGGCCGCGTTCCCGGCTGTCTCGGGGGCCGCTGCCTGATGACCGACCTGACGACACTGCTGGAGGTGGGTGGTCCTGTCGCCGCGCTCGGCGGCGGGGCCGCCTACGCCCGGGCCCGACACCCGGGCGTCTACTGGTCCACCATCGGCTTACCGATATCCACGGTCCGGCTGCTCAGCTCGTACAGCTCGGTCATGGAGGCCTGCGGACTGACCGTGGCGCCCTCCCGGCTGCGGGTCCTCGCAGTGAAGGCCACCACCCGGCGTGAGGTCCGTCCCGTTCCGCCGCGTCGGGGGATCATCCGCCCCACCTCGACCGGACTCCGGCTTCGTCTGAGGCTCGCTCCGGGACAGGAACCCGCAGACGTCGCCGCCTCGGCTGAACGGCTGCGGCACGCCTGGGGAGTTCACGCCATCTACGTCACGACGGTCAAGCCTGGCGTGGTCGAACTGCGGCTTGTCGGCTTCGACGTCCTGCGGAAGGTCCGCATGTCGCGCAAGGTCGAAGAAGGGTTCCTCAAGGTGCCGGTGGCACTGCGGGAGGATGCCACTCCCTTCGTGCGCGACTACCGGACCATCCCGCACCAACTGACCCTTGGGGCCACGCTGTCGGGCAAGTCCATGTATCTGCGCCACTTGATCGCCGGACTCGCCCGGCAACCGGTCGCCCTGGTCGGCGTCGACTGCAAGCGGGGCGTGGAACTGGCGCCGTTCGCCGCGCGGCTCTCGGCCCTGGCGACCGACCCGGAACAGGCGGCGGAGCTGCTGCCCGCGCTCGTGAAGGAGATGGAGGACCGATACGACTTGATCAAGGCTCGGCAGGGCATCGCGCCGGATACCCCTGACGAGGAGATCACCTCGGACATCTGGGGACTGCCCGAGAGCGAACGCCCGGTACCGATCGTGCTGTTCGTCGACGAGGTGGCAGAACTCTTCCTCGTCGCCACGAAGAAGGAGGAGGAACGGCGCGACGAGATGGTCACCCAGCTCATCCGCCTCGCCCAGCTCGGCCGCGCGGCCGGCATCTACCTGGAAGTGTGCGGGCAGCGCTTCGGCGCCGAACTGGGCAAGGGCGCCACGATGCTCCGGGCCCAGTTGACCGGCCGTGTCTGCCACCGCGTGAACGATGAGGCGTCGGCCAAGATGGCGCTCGGCGACATCGCACCCGAGGCGGTCATGGCTGCCTGCGCCATCGCTCCCGAGTGCCCCGGCCTGGCCGTGGCGGGCGACACCTCGGGCGGCTGGTCCCGCATCCGCACGCCGTACCTCTCCCTCAGCGACGCCGCCGAGATCTGCCGGGACTCGGCCCACCTGATGCCCGATGTTCTGTCCCTGAAGCCGTTCCGGCCCGACGTGCCCGCGCGACCGGTCGAGAAAGCGGCTCCGGCCTTGCGGCCGCTCCCGGTGAGCGACTGACCCTTCCACCTGCCCCATTCGATCGGCGTGACCGCCTCACGCCACGTCCCTACCCCTCCCATGCCTGAACCCGGAAGGAGCCGCAACGTGCGCGCCCAACTGGCCCGCGTGGACGCGGTGCTCGTCCAGGCGGTCATCGCCGCAGCGCTGTCCTTCGCCCACCTGCACGACATCGCCTCGGCCGCCGGGCAGGACGGTTGGAAAGCGTGGGCCTATCCCATCTCCGTTGACCTACTCCTGGTCGCCGCCTGGCGCCGACTGCGGACGAGTGACGCGAAAGCGGCCGGGTGGTGCTGGTTCGTCATCGCGCTCGCCGCCTCCCTGGGCGCGAACGTCGCCACGGCCGGACTGCTCGACATGCACCAAGTGCCGGCCTGGCTGCGCATCCTCGTCGCGGGCTGGCCCGCGGTCGCCTTCCTCGGCGGAACGCTCCTCGCTCACTCCGTGCCGACGACTACCACCGCCGACACCGAGGAGATCGAGGACCAGGAGGACGTGCCCGAACCTGCACCCGAGCCGCCCGCGCAACCGGCCGCCGTCGAGCCACCGCCCGAGCGTCCCGCCGTCCCCGTTCCGGCCGCCCTCGTCGACCACGCCCGCAAGGTCGCCGACGAACACCGCACCCGCACCGGAACTCCCATCGACACCCCCACCCTGCGCGCCCGGCTCGGCGTCCCCGCGCCCATGGCCGAAGCCATCGCCGCCCACCTCTGAAAGGAGAGCCCATGAGCGCCAACCGCCGCTTCCGCGACGTCACCCGCATCGGCCCCGTACAGGTCGGCACGTTCAACGACCACAGGGGCCGTGAGAAGCACACCGCCGCCTGCACGGCTCCGCGCTGCGGCTTCTCCGCCGACTACGACAGCCGCGCCGCCGCCGAGCTGGCCGCCCGCACCCACCGCTGCCCCGTCCGCTGAAAGGACTTCGCACTCCGTGACTGTCAGCCTGCCGTTCGTCCTCGTCCTCGGCCTCTTCGCCTGGGGAGCGGTCAAGTTCCTCGGCGTCCGCACCTGGATCGTCGTCGTCATCGCCCTCTTCGGCTTCTGGCTCTCGCACACCTTCATGGCCCCCGCCATCGAATCCGGCACCCGCTCCGGCGTGAGTGTCATAAACGGCACACATGACTAGACGAGTAGATAAGAAGGGTTCCGCTGTGTTCCTGCCCAAGTACCCCGACACCCCTACGCCGCCGCCCGCGCACACCCACACTCCGGCCGATCCGGCGCCCGGACGCCGAGCGCTCCCGCCGGTCTCCGTCAGCACCGGATCGATTGCGGCCGTGGTCGTCGGTGGCGTGGTCCTCACCGCGCTCCTGGCCGCCGTTGCCGTCTCGGCCATCTCCGTGGCCATAGCCGCCGTGGTCCTGCGTTCCCTGCTCCGCGAACACCACCGGCGCTGAACGACGCCTGACACCCGGGGCGGCACGACACGACCAAGCATCCGCCGCCCCGGGGCCCATCCCTCTCGACCGAGCCAGTCAGAAGGAGACAGCCATCATCACCGGCACCACCCCGCCCCCGCTCCCGGAACTCGCAAGGATGGCCCAGCACGGCACCCTGCCGGGTATCCTCCGGCAGCTCTCCGGGCTCGGCGGCTGCACCAACCCGATCCGGCTCGACGGCCACCGCACCGAGTACGACGTGGACACGCGTACCGGCGAGATCGGCCGCGTCCTCCAACACCTCGACTCCTCGGCCCTCCCGGCCGGTCAGCTCCTCGTCCGCTGCAACAACCGCCGCACGACCCGCTGCCCGGCCTGCGCCGAGGTCTACCGCCGCGACACCTTCCACCTGATCACCTCCGGCCTGCGCGGCGGCAAGGGCATCCCCGAACACGTCGCCGCGCACCCGCGCGTCTTCGCCACCTTCACCGCACCCAGCTTCGGCCCGGTCCACAACCGCCCGACCGGCCCGGCCGGCACCGTTCGCCCCTGCCGCTGCGGCCTGCTCCACGACCAGGATGACGATGTACTTGGCACCCCGCTGGACCCGGACACGTACGACTACGAAGCGGCCGTTCTGTGGAACGCGCACGCCGGTGCGCTCTGGCGGCGCTTCTCGGTCTACCTGCGCCGAGAGGTCGCCAAGCGCGCGGGGCTGTCACAGCGGAGGTTCCGCGACCACGCCCGCGTGTCCTTCGCCAAGGTCGCCGAGTACCAGAAGCGCGGCGCCGTCCACTTTCACGCAGTCATCCGTC
The DNA here is from genome assembly GCF_040643755.1 of Streptomyces sp. NPDC047079. Classification (NCBI taxonomy): domain Bacteria; kingdom Bacillati; phylum Actinomycetota; class Actinomycetes; order Kitasatosporales; family Streptomycetaceae; genus Streptomyces; species Streptomyces sp. NPDC047079. The sequence goes on along the minus strand of NZ_JBEYUZ010000030.1, from coordinate 14,836 downwards.
TCGATGGTCCCGGCGGGGGAGACACCCCGCCTCCGCCCTGGGCAACCGCCGAGCTGCTGACGGACGCCATCCGCGCCGCCACTGCAAAGGTCCGCGTGGACGGTCCGGTCATCGACGGCCGCGCGCACGTCTTCAGCTTCGGCCGCCAACTCGACGTCCGCACCATCCGCTCGGCTGACTTCAGTGGCGGCCGGGAGCTGACCGAGCGAGCCGTGGCCGCGTACATCGCCAAGTACGCCACCAAGGGCGCCGAGACAGCGACGGGCGCCCTGGACCGGCCGCTGAAGTTCGTCGCCGAGCTGGCCCAGCTCGACATCAGCGACCACGCCCGCCGCCTGATCCGGACCGCATGGACCCTCGGCGCACGCAAGGACCTCGAACACCTCCGGCTCCGCGCATGGGCCCACATGCTCGGCTTCCGCGGCCACTTCTCCACCAAGTCCCGCCGCTACTCCACCACCCTCGGCGCCCTTCGCGACGCCCGAGCCGAATGGCGCCGAGCCCAGGCGGCAGCGACCAACGGGCCCGAGCCCGACACGACGTACGTCCTCGCGCACTGGGTCTTCGCCGGAACCGGCCTGTCGTCCGCCGAAGCCTGGCTTGCCGCATCCCTCGAACCCGCTCCCGGAACGGAAGGAGAGCCCACCCATGCATGACGACGAGCTGCTGACGGTGCCCGACGTGATGGCGCGGTTGAAGCTCGGCCGGTCCACGGTCTACGACCTGATCCGCTCTCGTCGCCTGCCCTCGATCACCATCGGCCGGTGCCGCCGCATCCCGGCGCGGGCTGTCCGCGAGTACATCACCAACGAAATGGAGGCGGCTGCCTGATGGCGCAGCAACGCAAGCGGAACCCCAACGGGGCGGGCACCATCACCAAACGCAAGGACGGCCGCTTTCAGTGCGCGGTCTACGTCCTCCAGCCGGACGGCACCCGTGCCCGCAAGTTCGCCTACGGCAAGACCTGGGCCGAGTGCGACGCCAAGCGTCGTGAGCTGCTCGACAAGGTGGACCAGGGCGTACCCGTTCCCACCAAGTCGGCCAAGCTCTCCGAGTGGCTGCCGTACTGGCTGGACAACGTCATCAAGCCTCGGCGGAAGCTCAGCACGTACGACAAGTACGAGGCACACGTGCGGCTTTACTTGGTGCCGTTGCTCGGTGCGAAGCGGCTGGAGTCCTTGAGTGTCGCCGACGTGCGTCGGTTCCTCGTGCGCCTGGAGAAGGAGACCACTGCGGCAACCGCCAAGGAGTCGCACCGAGTTCTGCGATCGGCTCTCTCCTCGGCATGCCGTGAGGAGCTGATCACGCGCAACGTCGCCAAGCTCGTCGAGCCTCCTCGCACCGACAACCGCGAGCTGAAGCCGTGGACCCTGGACGAGACGCTCGACTTCCTGGCCGCCTCCCGAAAGGACCCGCTTTACGCGGCCTTCGTGCTCGCCATCGCCATGGGCCTACGCCGGGGAGAGATCGTCGGCCTGCGCTGGTCTGACCTCGACCTGGACAACCGCGTCCTCTACGTCCGCCAGCAGACGCAGCGCCGTCGTGGCGTCCTCTACGACGACGACCCGAAGAGCCGCCGCCGCCGTGCCGTTCCGCTCCCCGCCCTCTGCATCGCGCCCCTCCGCTGGCACCGGATGCGGCAGGCAGCCGCCCGCGCGAAGGCGGGGGAGCGGTGGCAGGAGTCGGCCTACGTCTTCACCACCCGCACCGGCCGCCCGGTCGAGCCGCGCAACCTGTACCGCTCCTTCACCCGTATCGCCCACTCCGCTGGCCTCCGCGTCATCCGCCTCCACGACGCCCGGCACGGCACGGCGACGCTCCTCACGGCGGCGGGAGTCGCTCCCCGCGTCGTGATGGAGATCCTCGGGCACTCCCAGATCAGCATCACCATGGACGTCTACACCCACGTCGTCCAGGACACGCAGCGCGAAGCCATGAGCCACATGGACCGCCTGCTCAGGAGGCGCCCCGGTCGCCAGTAACCACCAGCGTTGATGTCAAAAGTGGATGTCAAAGGCCCCGGACCAAGATCGGTCCGGGGCCTTTTGGCTGGTGCCCCCGGCAGGATTCGAACCTGCGACACCCGCTTTAGGAGAGCGGTGCTCTATCCCCTGAGCTACGAAGGCGGGGTCCTGGCGGAAGGTGTGGGTGAATACTCTGGGTGAGCACTCGTCCGCGCTTCTGCGAGGTTGTGGCCGCCCCTGGGGGCGGTTCCAACAGGTTAGCGGATCGGGGCGGGGTGGTGGGGCCGAGGACGGCGTCTCGGGGGATCATTTGTTTTCGGTGGCCTCGTGGGCCGGGGGCCTGCGTCAGAGGCTGAGGTTGTCGAGGTGGGTCAGGGCGCGTGTGAAGAGGTGCCCGAGGTCGGGCTCGCCGTCGTGGTCCGCCCAGTACATGAGCGTTTCCGTGGTCACCGCGATGAGGACGGCCGCGGTGACACGGACTTCGTAGGCGTTCTCGTCCTTGCCGGCGCGTTCGGCGAGCAGGGCCGCCGTGTGGGCCACCCGGGCTTCCTGCTGTTGCCACATGCGCGCCCGCAGGGCCTGCACCCGCGAGATCAGCCGGAGGCGGGCCAGCATGGTTTCCCGGTCCTGGCTGATGCGCTGTTCCAGCAGGTCGAAGAGGGCTGCGCGGACGACGTCCGTGAGTGGTCGCGAAGGGCCCCGTTCGGTGATCGGCTCCTGCGGGGACGGGTCGTGGTCGTCGGGAAGGACCACGTCCTCCTTCGTGGGGAAGTAGCGGAAGAACGTGCTCGGGGAGATGTCGACCGCGTCGCAGATCTGCTCGACGGTGGTGTTGTCGTATCCCTGCTCGGTGAAGAGGCGGAGCGCCTCCTGTTGCAGCAGGCGGCGGGTCCTGGCCTTCTTCCTCTCCCGCAGTCCGGGGCGGGTCGTCATGTCGCGCACTTTCCCGGGGGCCTCTTCGCAAGAGGCAGTCATGCCAAATGAGAGACATTGGCATTCTCGCACCGCTCTCGGTATCGGGCCCAGGGGAAAGGGCCCGTCCGGTGGGGCGCCCCTGGGTGGGGAGTGGGACGGGCCCTTTTCAGGGCTGTCGGCTTCAGTGCGGTGGTGGGGGTGGGGCCGGCATGGTTCGTACGATTGTTCCCCCGCTTGCGATCGGGATCGCGGACAGCAGTTCCTCCGGGAGGTCGAAGGCGTCGACCAGGGTCGTCATGTGCGGCGCGAGGTCGGCGACGACCGTGTCCAGGGTCTTCGGCAGTGCGCGGACCTGCTCCGGCGTGAGGTGGCCCTCGGCGAGCAGATCGCCGGTGTGCTCGCGGAGTCGGCGGAGCACGAACAGGCGGCACAGCGAGCGCAGCAGCGCGGCCGACCTCGGGTCCGCCGCCTGGTCGGCCGCCGCGGCGAAAGCGTCCGCGGCCGCCAGGCAAGCGTGTGCGGAGACCATCTCCAGGGCGGCGCCGGAGGTGACGTTCCAGCGGCCGACCGGATCTCCGGAGGGGCCCTCGCGCAGGGCGGCGCGGGCCCGGGCCTGCCAGATGGCCTCGACCTGGGCGAGCAGGCCCCGTAGGAAGGGGAGGTCGCTCAGGCCTCCGGCCGGCAGCGCCTCCGGCTTCGCGGACTCGTGCCCGAAGACCATCTCGGAGGCGGCCTTCACCCATATCACCAGGTTGTCGCCCTCGGCGGTGATGCCGCCCTCGATGTTCGCCGTGAGGTCAGAGATGCCGTTGGCGGGGAACAGGCCCTGGGCGCCGCAGCGTTCGCGGCACTCGGTGGCGATGGCCCGTGCCTGCCAGGTGATCCAGCCTTTGGCGACGGCCGTGAGTCGCTCGACCTCCTCGCGGTCCTCCTCGGTGTGCGCGGCGAAACGGTCGACCACCGCCCGGTGCAGGAACGTCATCGCGTACGCCGTCGCCAGCCCGTCGAGCAGCCGGCTGTGATGGCTGCGGTGGGCCGCGAGCGGGATGCGTTCACCGGCCCGGGGCCCGGCGATGAGGCGGCTGTGGGAGTAGCGGACCGCGATGGTGAGCGCGGCGCGTGCCATGCCGAGGGTGCCGGCGCTCATGCACAGCTTGCCCATGGTGACGCGGTTGATGGAGCGCAGGAACCGCTTGCGCCTGTTGCCGAGGTCGCTGATGAGCGTGCCGTCGCGGTCCAGACGGCCGTGGTCGGCTTCCAGGAGCGCCTCGCGCGGCAGCCATACGCGGTCGAAGGAGGTGAGGCAGTGGTCGACGGGGGTGCCGGTGCGGTCGGGCAGTCGGCGGACCGTGGCCCCCGGCAGATGCCCGGTCTCGTCGCTGAGCGGGGTGAGGAAGAGGAAGACGCCCTGGTCCTCGTCGTCGACGAGGAGCCGGGCCGCGACGACCGCGGTCTTGGGGCCGCCGGTGAGGCTGGTGTTGGGCATGAACTTCTGCGCGCCGGGCGTAGGGGTGTGCAGAAGGAAGCCCCCGCTCTGGCGGTCGAAGACCGCGACGGTCTCCATCGAGGCCACGTCGTTGCCGTGTTCCAACTCGGTACACAGAAACGTTCCTGTGTGGCGCAGCGCGGTGAAGGCGGACAGGTCGCGGCTCTCGTGGTCGTGGTCGACGAGGCTGCCGAGGAAGAGGTTGTAGTGGATGCTCGCGAGGGTGGTCAGCCCTCCGTCCACCGGTCCGATCCACTCGTGCAGCGCGGCCAGCCGGTGCGGGTCGGCCGCGAACCGCTCGGGGTCGGCCAGCACGTCGTTGAGGAGGCGCAGGCGGTCGTAGGAGAGGGCGGTCCGCTCGGCGGGGGGCAGCCCCGGCCGGTACGAGAACGCGGGGCCGGAGATCGTCCTGCGCCAGACGCCGTGCCGGCGCTCGCGGTGCGTGCCCTCGAAGAGAAGGCGCGCGAGGTCGTCGGCGACCGGGGGCGCCGATGCCTCGGCGAGCGTCGGCGCCTCGGGGAGGGCGCGGCTTTCGGGAGCGGCCGGTGCCTCGGGCATGGCCGGGGTTGCGGAGCCGGCCGGGGCTTCGGCGGCCACCGCGTCATCGAGTGGTGCCGGATGGTCGAGTGCAGCCGGGTCTTGGGGTATCACCGGGTGTTCGCGCGCCGCCGGATGTCCGGCTGTCCCCCTGGTTAAGGCCTCGGACGTTGTAACGGTCATCGAGCTTCCCCCTGGGTGGGTTCGGTCAGGTGTGAAGCGCGGAAGTGAAGATACGTACCATCCGGTTTTTATTTCAAGTGCCGCCTTGCGCAGCACCTGGGGTGCGTCGAGACGTCACCGGATTTTTGGCTGCAATCGGCCCAATTGGTCACCTGAAGCTTCAGGGTTGAAAAACCGTATGGCTGGTTTTATTGTCCTGAAGCATCGACAGGGTGACCGCCCGGTCTCTTTTCCCGCGGCGCGGGCTGGTGCGGAGGGTGTTTGTGGCACGGCAGGAGCGGGCCATCAGGACGCGGCAGGCGATCCTTCTCGCCGCGGCCGAGGTGTTCGACGAGGTCGGGTACGAGGCGGCGACGATCTCCGACGTGCTCCAGAGGTCGGGGATGACCAAGGGCGCCCTCTACTTTCACTTCACCTCGAAGGAGGAACTCGCCCAGGCGGTCCTGGCCGCGCAGGTCTCCTCCCTCCCGCGCGTTCCGGAGCAGGAGCTGAAGCTCCAGGAATCGCTGGACGAGGCGTTGCTGCTGGCCTATCTGCTCCGGAAGGACACCGGTGACCCGATCGTCCAGGGCAGTGTGCGGCTGACGGTGGACCAGGGGTCGCCCAAGGATCATCTCAACCGGCGGGTGCCGATGCAGGCGTGGACCGAGCACACGCAGTCCCTCTTCGAGGAGGCGAAGCAGCGGGGCGAGATTCTCCCGCACGCCGATGTCGAGGCCCTCGCCAAACTGTTCGTCGGTGCGTTCACGGGCGTGCAGGTTCTTTCGCGGATCATGACCGAGCGGGTGGATCTCGCCGAGCGGGTCGCGGACCTCTACCGGCATCTGATGCCCTCGGTCGCCGTGCCGGGGGTGCTGGTTCGCCTGGACTTCTCCCCCGACCGGGGGCCGAAGGTGTACGAAGCCGCCATGAGGCAGCGCCAGTCGGAGGCCGACGAGCGCAGCCTGATGACGTGACGGCGGGGGTGGCTCGATGGCGAGGGCGAGCGACTCGGTGACGATAGGGGTCGGCTTGAAGGTGACGGGCCGGGACGGGGTGCGGCTCGGGTGCGACGAGTGTGCTGCGATGACGGATTCGCGGTGAGGGCGGCGGGTGCTCCGTGGGCAGAGGTTCCCGGTCGCGGCGGACGGGTGGTGAGGAGAACCTCGGCCGACACGCGCCGGTGAGACCAGCCGCGGGAAGGCCGCCGGGTGACGGGGGAGGTGACGGGGGAGGTGACGGGGGAGGTGACGGGGGAGTCGGGCGGAAGGGTCCGGCTCTCCTACGGGGGAGGGCGGCCGTGTCTCCCTGTTCAGGTGCGTGAGTTCCACCGTGGTGCGCCGGACGGCGTGCCACGCCGAATGCCGAACGGACCGACCGACCGAACGGAGTGCACGATGGACATGACCGCATGCCCGTACGCCCTCGATGTGAAGGGACGTGATCTGGCCGGGGAGACCGCCATGTTGCGGGCGCGGGGGCCCGCCGTCGAGGTGGAGCTGCCCGGCGGGGTGCGCGCCTGGGCCGTCGTCCGGCAGAAGTACGTCAAGCAACTCCTCATGGACCCACGGGTGTCCAAGGACGCGCGGCAGCACTGGCCCGACTTCGTCGCGGGACGCATCGGGGAGGACTGGCCGCTCTATCCGTGGGTGGCGAACGAGAACATGCTCTTCGCCTACGGGGACCGGCACGCGCGGCTGCGCCGGCTGGTCGCCGCGGCCTTCACCGCCCGCCGTACGGAGGCCATGCGGCCCCGAGTCGGGGAGATCACCGAGGCGCTGCTGGACGAACTGGCCGCGCTGCCGGCGGGTGAACCGGTCGATCTGCGGGCCCGGTTCGCCAAGCCGCTGCCCATGCGGGTGATCTGCGAGCTGTTCGGCGTCGCGGAGGCGGCCCGTCAACCTCTGTGCGCGGACCTGGACTTGGTGTTCGGTACGGCGGTCCCCGGCGAGGAGATGGCTGCGGCGCAGGTGCGGGTCTTCGGGATGCTGGCCGCACTCGTCGCCGAGAAGCGGGCCACGCCCGGCGACGATCTGACGACCGCCCTCATCGAGGCCCGCGACGGCGCCGACGGCCGGCTGAGCGAGCAGGAACTCCTCGGCACCCTCTATCTGATGATCGCCGCCGGTCAGGAGACCACCTACACCCTCATCACCAACGCGGTCGGCGCGCTGTGCGCGCACCCGGAGCAGCGTGCGCATGTGCGCGAGGGCCGAGCCGAGTGGGCCGATGTGGTCGGCGAGACGCTGCGCACGCACAGCCCCGCCGCGTACTCGCCGATGCGGTTCGCCGTCGAGGACATCGACCTGGACGGCGTACGGATCGGGAAGGGCGACGCGATCCTGGTCTCCTTCGCCGGTGCGGCCTCGGACCCCGAGGCGTACGGGGACGACGTCGGTGTCTTCGATGTGCTGAGGACCGGTCGGCGGGACGACCTGGGCTTCGGGTACGGCGTACACCGTTGTGTGGGCGCTCCGTTGGCCCGGCTCGAGGCGATCTCCGCGCTGTCGGCGCTCTTCACTCGCTTCCCAGATATGGAGTCTGTAATTCCGCTGAAGGAGGTCGAGCCGGTGCAGTCCTTCATCGTCAACGGGTATGGGTCGCTTCCGGTCGTACTACGGCCGAACTGAGCTGTTTTCTGCGCCCGTTCGGGCGGAATCCGCTGCTTTCGGCTGGCGGGATTCCGCCCTTCCGGGTGTGACGCGGAGAACTTCCCGGGACGGTTGCTCACGCAATTGAAAACCGCACGCGCGGTTTGTTATGCTCCTGATCCAGCCCCAACGGAGCGTGTGATGGCCAAGCAGGAACGTGCGGTACGAACGCGCAACGCCTTGATCCAGTCCGCCGCCGAACTCTTCACCCAGGACGGCTTCGAGGCGGTCTCGCTCTCGATGATCAGTTCCCGGGCGGGGGTCAGCAACGGCGCGCTGCACTTCCACTTCCCCAGCAAGGCCGCACTCGCGGCGGCGGTACGGGATGCGGCGGCCCGGCGGTTCGGGCGGATCACCTCCGCCGATCGGCCGCCGCCGCAGCTCGGCGGCTCGCTACAGGCGCTTGTCGACACGAGCCACGCCCTGTTGCACGGCCTGCGCCACGACGTGGTGCTGCGCGCCGGGTTCGACCTCGGCGACAGCGCGCGGGACGCCGGCCGGGGCGGGGACCTGCACGAGCGGTGGCATGCCTGGGTCGAGGGCGCCGTGGTGCGAGCCGCGCACGAAGGGCTGCTCTCCGACGTGGCACCGCGGGACCTCGCGGCTACGGTGGTCGGCGCGACGGTCGGCTTCGCCGCACTGGGGGAGTACGACGTGCGCTGGCTGTCCCACAACACCCTCACCCGCTTCTGGTCGCTGCTCCTTCCGCGTATAGCCGCGGCGTCGGCGCTGCGGGGAGTGGTGGCGGCGGGGAGGCGGGCGGAGGCGAGCTGACCCCGGGCCGTCCGGCACCCGCGTCGACAGGTGCCGTGCGGCTCACAGGCTCGGCACCTTCCGGAACCGTCCCGCCACATGCAGGTCCGTCTCGATCCGTGCCGCCGTCGCGCGCAGTTCCGGAAGTACCTCGCTCACACACTCCCGCGGCGTACGGCGGCTGCTGTGCATGGCGGCGTTCACCGCCGCCACCACCCGGCCCCCGCGCTCCCGCACCGGCACCGCGATCGACCGCAGCCCCTCCTCCAACTCCCCGTCCACCAGCGCGTATCCATCGCGCCGGACCCGGTCGAGCACGGCCCGCAGCCGGTCTCGATCCGTGACCGTCCATGGCGTTCGCGCGGCCGGTTCCGGCAGTGCCGGATCGGGCAGGTCCGCCAGCATCACCCGGCCCATCGAGGTCGCGTACGCCGGCAGGCGGCTGCCGAGGGCGATGTTGACGCTCATGATGTGCCTCGGCGCCACCCGGGCGATGTACTGGATGTCGTCGCCCGCCGGCACCGCCAAGGAGGCGGACTCGTGCAGGAGCCCGGAGAGGGCGGCCAGGTGCGGAGCGGCCATGTCCGCCAGCGTCGCCCGGGACAGGGGCGGGAAGCCGAGACCCAGAACGCGCGGGGTGAGCCGGAAGACACGGTCGTGTGCCGTGACGTACCCGAGGTGCTCCAGCGTGATCAGCGCCCGCCGGGCGGTCGCCCGCGCCAGGCCCGTCGCCTCGGCCACCTCCGTCAGCGTCAGTGCGGAGCGCCCTTCACCGAACGATGTGATCACCGTCAGTCCGCGGGCCAGCGACTCCACGAACTCCCGCCCCAGCTCCTGTTTGGACGCCCCCGTCCAGGCCGCGAGCCCCGAAGCGGTGGCACGGACGGCGGGCGGTGCCTCGCGCAGCTCCCGCTCCATCGCCGCCACCGCCGTGCGCAGCCGCGGCAGCAGCGTCCGTCGCAGGCCGTCCGCCGAGTGGCGGCTGGTGTGGCTCACCACGCTGACCGCACAGGCGATCCGGCCGCCGGGCTCCCGTACGGGCATCGCGAGCGCGACCAGACCCGGCTCGATCAGCTGGTCGTCCAGCGCCCACCCCTGCGCCCGCGCCTCGCGGGCGCGTTCCTCGAAGTCGTCCCCCAGGGCGCCGGTGCCGTCTTCGTGGTGCGGGCGGCTGGGTGCCGGTACCGCCGGAAAGCCGCGGTCTTCGGGGTCCTCGGCCCGCCGTTCGTGCCAGCGCTTCCAGTCCCGCTCGTCCCACTCGGTGGCGAACAGCGGGCCCGGGGCGGTGTGTTCGGCGGGAAGCAGGTCGCCGATGCGGAAGCTCAGCGACATCGCGCGGCGCCGGGTCGCCTGGTGGACGAAGCGGGTGCCGTCCAGGTCGGCGACCGCGAGCGACACCGACTCGTCCAGCTCGTCCGCGAGCGCGTCGGCGTAAGGGTTGAGGAGTTTCGGCAGTCGCAGGGCCGCCAGATAGGAGTTGCCCAGCTCCGTCAGTCCCGGTGCGAGGACGGCGTCCCGGCCGTCGAGCCGTACGTACCCCATGCGGGCGAGCGTCGCCGTGATCCGGTCGACCGTGGAGCGGGCGAGACCCGTGGCGCGTTCCAGGGCGCTGAGGCTGCAGCTGCCGTCGGCGTCGGTCAGGCGCCGCAGCACGGCGAGGCCCCGTATGAGGGGCATGACCGCTTCGTCGGGTACCGCGGCGTCCGGGGCCGGGGTGACGTTCGGGGGCATGGGCTCACGGTAAGGCCGGGCCGGCCGCATCCGCCGTGTCGGCCGACGCCGTACGCCGCCCTGGACGTCGTGTCCCCCGGCGGGGCGTCTCGCCGGTGGGTCAGTGCACTCCGCCGGCGTGCGTCTCACCGGTGTGGCACGTGGGCTTCCCCGGTGGGGCGTCTCACCGGCGTGTCACGTGCACCCGGAAGTTCCCCGACCTGTCCTTCCCCACCACGCTGATGACGATCCCCGCCCTTCCGTCCTTGAAGGACTGCCCGGGCTGGAACGTCGCGTCGGACAGTTCGGCCTGCACGTTGGGGCTCCGGGTGCAGCCGCCGCTGCCGGGCCGGGAGTCGTAGACCGTGATGGGCCCGTTGCCGGTGTCGACGCCCGCGTCGACGCGGTAGACGAGGACGCCGGGCCGGCACACCGCCGCGTCGTTGCCCTCGCGGGTGCGCAGCTCGAGGGCGTATCCGGTCCGGGAGCTGAGCGGTACGAAGACCAGCTTGCGTCCGCCGGCCCGGGCCAGCGGGGTCAGCGTGTACGCGGCGGTGCCGCGCGCGGTGACGCAGGCGACCTGCGAGTCCTTGAGCCAGCCGAGCTTCCACTTGTGCCAGCCGAGCAGGTCGTTGTCGGCACCCCAGTCCTCGCTCATGATGTCCCAGTGCCCGACGGCGGTACCGCCCTCCTGGGTGTAGAGGTCGGGCAGGCCGAAGGTGTGGGTGTTCTCATGGGGCAGGACCCGGTAGCCGGTCGCGGCGTAGGAGCCCGATCCGTCGTCCTGGCGGCTGTAGATGAAAGACGCGTTGGCGACGGGGACGCCGTCGCCGAGGGGCGCGTCGGTGTTGCCCGCGAAGGTCACGGACAGAACGGTGTCCAGGGCGGAGGGTCCGGCGTTCGGGGTGGCCAGCACGTTCACCAAGTCGTAGCGGCGGAAGTCCACCTCCGGGTCGGCGGCGGTGACGATGTCCTGGACCAGTTGGCGGTAGCCGGGGTCGAAGGGGGCGCCGCGCTCCATTCCGTACGCCTTGAACGGTTTGGGCATCCGCAGCCAGTGGCGTATCGGCGTCTCGGGGCGGTAGTCGAGGCGGCCGTAGGAGCCGGTGGTGAACCACTGCCGGGTCCGCGGGAAGAACTCCGCGAACCGGTCCAGCGCGCTGCCCTGGCCGGGGGCGTCGGAAAAGTCGATCATCAGGGTCAGGGCGTGGACGGTACCGGTGGAGTGGGCGTAGCCGGAGGAGGTCGGGATGCCTTCGGACATCTGGATGTTCGGGCGGCTGTGGATCATGCAGGGGCGCAGTGCCGAGGAACGGGTCGGGGCGATGGGGCCCGCCGTCGCGGAGTCCGCCGTCAGCCGTCCGGTTCCGGCGGAGGTGGAGACCGCCAGGGTCAGAGCGGTGACCGATGCGAGGGAGACGGCGCGGCGAGGGCGTATCCGGCGACGGGACGGCTGCATGCGGTGGCCCTCCGCTCCACGGCAGCCGCCGGTCCCCGGCTGCACCCTTGCGATCACCCTGTGGCGCGCGTTCCTGTGGCGCGCGCTGGAGGAGACCGAACGAGGGGTTCTCGGGCGCGGAGGGGGTGAAGGCGGGCCGGGGGAGGCGTGAGACGGATGCGGACGGCTGGGGATCGGGACGGGGCGCCCTCGTCGAGCCGGCGGGGCTGCCCTTGCCGGGTGGCCGGCCCGTCCGAGGCGGCCACGAATCCTCCGAGTCGGCCAGGAATCCTCTGCGGCGGCCACGAATCTCCGAGTCGGCCACGAATGTGGCCCAGGTCACAGGAAATGGGGCGGAGGAGGGAAATAACCGGGGACCGATTCCCCGTTTAGACCGGTGTCCGTGCGAAACGGGGAAGGAGTCCCCGGATCGCGTTCCACTCGTCCGAGGAGTACTCCGTGCCCACCGCAACCGCCGTGCAGCGCCGAGCGTCCAGGCCGCGGGCCGACGCCCTGCGCAACCGGGAGCGGATCGTCAACGCCGCCCGGGAGATGTTCGTCGAGTTCGGCGCCGATGTGCCGTTCGACGAGATCGCCCGACGGGCAGGCGTCGGCAACGCCACGGTGTACCGCAACTTCCCCGACCGCGACGCACTCGTCCGCGAGGTCGTCTGCTCGGTCCTCGACCGCACGTCCGAGGAAGCCGAGCGGGCACTCGTCGAGTGCGCCGACGCCTTCGAGGCCCTGGAGCGCTTCGCGCACGCCGCCGCCGACGAGCGGCTCAGCGCGCTGTGCCCGATGGTCTCCACCACCTTCGACCAGAACCACCCGGACCTGGAAGCCTCACGTGAGCGCGTCGAGCGGCTCATCGAGGAGGTCATGGACCGGGCCAAGGCCGCCGGAAAGCTCCGTTCCGATGTGGGCGTCGGTGATCTGACGATCGCCATCGCCCAGCTCAGCAGGCCGCCGGCCGGCACGGCGTGCTTCAGCGTCGATCCCTTTGTGCACCGTCATATCCAGCTGTTCCTGGACGGAATGCGGGCCCCGGCCCGCTCCGAGCTGCCGGGTGCGGCCGTGACCATGGAGGACCTGCGCCGATCCTGAGCGACCCGTAGCGCCCCCAACCGACCAGCAGCGATCAGTACCGATCACCACCGATCGCCCCGCTCACCACCGATCAGTTCCGCGAGCTTCAGGCGTCTGCACCGACGGACGACGCTCCGCGGCGACTACGGACGTCCCGTAGCGCCCGCGGACGTGACGACGACAGACGTCCCGGCCGTCACCGTCGACGCGCCGTGTCCAGCCGTGTCCTTCCACGCCTCTTCCACCCTGCTCCCAGGCCCTTGTCGTCTCCTACCACGCCCTTTTTCGCCTCCTGAGTCCGACCTTTCCGTCACAAGTCACGAAGTCCCGAAGTGGGTACCTCCATGTCTGCAACCGCCCGAAGCGTCCCCGGCGCTTCCACTCCCGACGCCAATCGCTGGCGGGCGCTCGTCTTCATCGCGCTCGCCCAGCTGATGGTCGTCCTCGACGCAACCATCGTGAACATCGCGCTCCCGTCCGCCCAGCAGGACCTCGGGATATCCGACGGCAACCGCCAGTGGGTCGTCACCGCGTACGCCCTCGCCTTCGGCGGTCTGCTGCTCTTCGGCGGCCGGGTCGCCGACCTGTGGGGCCGCAAGCGGGCGTTCGTCATCGGCCTGACCGGCTTCGCCGCCGCGTCCGCGCTCGGCGGCGCGGCGCAGTCCGGCGCGATGATGTTCGGCGCCCGCGCCCTCCAGGGCGTCTTCGGCGCCCTCCTCGCCCCCGCCGCGCTGTCCCTGCTCGCGGTGATGTTCACCGACGCCAAGGAGCGCGCCAAGGCGTTCGGCATCTACGGCGCGATCGCCGGTGGCGGCGGTGCCGTCGGTCTGATCCTCGGCGGCTTCCTCACCGAGTACCTGGACTGGCGCTGGACGTTCTTCGTCAACATCCCCTTCGCCATCGTCGCGGCGGCCGGCGCCTACTTCGTCATCCGGGAGCCGGAGGGCGGCCGCAACCGTTCGCCGCTGGACATCCCGGGCGTCATCCTGTCCACCGTCGGCCTGGTCTCCCTCGTCTACGGCTTCACGCGCGCCGAGTCCGACGGCTGGGGCGACTCCCTGACGGTCGGCCTGTTCGTCGCGGCGGCGGTCCTGCTGGTGGCCTTCGTGGTCACCGAGTCCCGGGTCAAGGCCCCGCTGCTGCCGCTGCGCGTGGTCACCGACCGCAACCGTGGCGGTGTCTACCTCTCCCTCGGCCTCGCGATCATCGCGATGTTCGGCACGTTCCTGTTCCTGACCTACTACCTCCAGGTCGTGAAGGGCTACTCGCCGGTCAAGACCGGCTTCGCCTTCCTGCCGATGGTGGTCGGCATGATCACCGGCTCCACCCAGATCGGCACCCGGCTGATGACCCGCGTTCCCGCGCGGCTGCTGATGGGCCCCGGGTTCCTGGTGGCCGCCGCCGGCATGCTCCTGTTCGCGCAGCTGGAGATCGGTTCCTCGTACGCGACCCTGGTCCTGCCGGCTCTGCTGCTGCTCGGCCTCGGCATGGGTACGGCGTTCATGCCGGCCATGTCCCTGGCCACGTACGGCGTGCAGCCGCGGGACGCCGGTGTCGCCTCCGCGATGGTCAACACCTCCCAGCAGGTGGGCGGCGCGATCGGTACGGCCCTGCTGAACACGATCGCGTCCTCGGCGACCACGTCCTACATCAAGGACCACATCGCGACGGCGACCTCCAAGCCGCAGCAGCAGCTGGTACAGCTCCAGGGCATGGTGCACGGCTACACGAACGCGATCTGGTTCGCCGTCGGCATCCTGACGCTCGCCGCGGTGGTCGCCCTGACCCTCGTCAACGCCGGACGCCCGGGCGCCGCGCAGGTCGCCTCCGGTGAGGGCGTCGAGGACGAGGTGCCTGTCCCGGTGGTCGCCCACTGACCGTACGGAACCCCGCGTGCGGAGCTCCGCCTACGGAACTTCGCGTACGGGTGAGGGGTGGGGACGCCTCGCCCGTACGCCTCCCGGGTCCGCCCGGTCCCGCCGGCTGGGCGGGGCCGGGGCGGCCATGTCCGTGGACGGATGCACGACTCCTGGCGGGGGCGGACCTGCCCCGGCTCAGCGGAGCCAGGGCAGGTCTACTTCGCGATCGCCACCTTACCGCTGGGTTTGAGCGCCTCCCGCAGCAGCGCGTAGGG